>JBEKIK010000001.1:0-21124 GCA_050011795.1 Thermoguttaceae bacterium
CAAGATTTTAGTAATCCGCCTGGCTTACCTGTTGCTGTTCGCCTTGGCCGCCGGAAGCCTGTATTGGATGGCCCAACAAGGACAACTTACAGCCGCACCGCATGTGGCCGTTGTCCTGGCCCCGCTGTTTCTCTTGAGCCTGATACTGGTCAACGCCCAAGCCGTCACTTCGCTTACCAGCGAGCGCGACGTGCGTGCGCTGGATCTGCTTTTGGTTACCGACTTAACGCCCCAGGAAATCGTTTTCGGCAAGCTGGGCGGCGTTTTTTATAACACCAAGGAAATGATCCTTTTGCCGCTGTTGCTGTGTGTGTATCTGCGGATGAACAACGCCCTAAGCCTGGAAAACACGATCTTTTTGATCCTCGGCCTGGCCGTCCTTTATATTTTTGTGGCGGTTTTAGGCATCCACGCCGGAATAACCTACGCCAATTCGGGCAGCGCAGTTGCCGTAAGCTTGGGCACCGTATTTTTCCTTTCCGTGGGCGTGGCGGCCTGCATGAGAATCATGTTGGCCTTCAGCGGATCGTTCCAGGCACAATTCGTGCCCTTTTTCGCGTATATGGTCCTGGGCGGAGTCGGACTGTACGTGGTCTTAGGCGTGAGGAATCCTTCTACGGCCATCGGCGTGGCGTCCTTCCTGTGCCCCTTTGCCACGTTTTACGCCATCACCAGTTACCTGCTGGGGTCCATGCTGGCCGTGTTCCTGGCGATGGTCGCCGCCTACGGATTCACCACCGCGGCGATGCTCGTGCCGGCAATCTACGAATTCGACGTTGCCACAGGACGAACCACGATCGAAGAATAGGGATTGGGGACAGGGATCAGTGGATAGTGGATGACTCGTTTATCCACGACCGGATACTAACCGAAAGTTGGTCGGTGAGCGACCTAGAAAGTGATTTCGTTTAGCCCGGGAACTTGTTCCCGGTGCCTTGCGGCGGATATGAAAAAGCTTTTACCTCTGATCTCTAATCATAAAAAAATCAAACCGCATCCCCATCATCAGTGGGTTGACTAATATTTATATCCATGACTAGATTATTCCATATGAGAAAATGATAATCGGCCCTCGTTAATATGAGTGTAATTTACTCTATGGGTAATCTTGACCCACTAGGCAAAGCAAAACTATGAAAGGATTCCCAAATCAGGTCGCGGATCTTAGCAAGCTTGAAATGGCTATGAAGGTCATTTCTGATTTGTTGGCGGCTGGAGAGAATCCTCGGAACGATACCATTCTGGGGGAAGCGCTGCTTCGAGCTACTATCATAAGACCACGGAATAAGAAAATACCCAAAGATGAATATTTGGTGGAACAGAAAAAGAAAGGGCGCTCATACCGTTCATTCGAGGCGGCGGCAAGGTTGTTGCGAGAGCTGTTTAAGATTCTTGGGCTTCTAGATGACGACGGCGAGGAGATACGAGTCACACCAATAGGTGCCCAGATTGCATCCCTTACATTTTCGGGTATTTCAAGGAATAGTTTAGATCTTTGGCGTCGAGTGATTCGTCTTATGTTGCACGATGGCGGGGACGGCCAGACGTCACACCCTTACCAAGTATTACTTCGTCTCATCTCTCGGAAACCTGGAATTACCCGCGCAAAGTGTGCTCTGGCCCTTGAAGCCAAGAACGACAGCGATGCGGAACTGGACCGAATCGTCAAGTTGTCCGAACTGAGTGAAGAGAATATCCGAAAACGATTCGGAGCAAGAAAATCGAACTGGGAGAACGCGAAAAAAATACTTCCCCACTTCGCGGAGCAACTAAAGGACGTGACCAAGGTTGGGCAAAAGCTTTATTTAAGTTACGCCCCGGGGACCGCGCAGGCGCCTATAGAGTCGGGCGGTTCCACCCCTGGTAAAACTAGAATTGCGCGGGCACCCAGAGGTGCAAGTAGCGTAGATTCTAATACCATCGCAACGGCGGGGACACTCGATGTCTTTGACGAGGCCGCAGACAGCGACGAGGCCGGACTTGATCCGCAAACATTGCGGCAGCGACGTGAAAGGCTCCGGGACAGGCTCAGGAGACATAATCTGCTGGTCCAAGAAATCGCACGATTGCTAGAAAGTGAAAATGCTCATCTCTATGAGAATCCATTTGATTGTCTTGCGTGTTATATTTCGGAGGCGTTGCTAATTGAGGCCAAATCACTGGACGGAACTCCAGACGATGAGAAACTGCGTGTCAGGGAAGCCCTTGCACAATTGCTATACTATGAATCGTTCGTGATGCAACCGCTCATCGGGGAAAGGGCCGTTCAGAAAGTCGCTTGCTTTGAGCGGAAAGTGTCGGATGAGCATATCAGGTGGTTGGAAAGCATTGACATCCGTGTAATTTGGAAATGTGTATCGGGTATATCGGCGACCCCAGAATCAGCAGGAAACCTTGTCGGCCACTTTGGTTTTTGATTTATTTTCTGCAGAGATTCGCTCTTCCGCAATCGCAATGTATTCCGGATTGAGTTCGGTCGCCAAGTACCGTCGACCTAGACGCTTGGCGGCTACGCATTCGCTTCCCGATCCTGCGAAGGGCACGAACACAAGGTTGCCAGGGTCAGAAAAATGCTCCACCAAACGTTCGGAGAGAAGAAGCGGTTTCTGTGTTGGATGATTAACGCGTTCTGATGCGAAACGACGTCCAGCAAGTGTAGGAATGTGCCAAACGTCTCCAGCTTGACGGCCTTTTGGATTCGGCGTCCAGACTTTCCCATTCTTTATTATTTTGTGTTTCAGTCGTGCGAGTGACTTGTATGGTTCGCGTATAGTGTGGAAAGTCGAGTCGGCAGATTTTGCAAACCATAAAATCGGTTCATAGTGACATGCCGGCCCGTTAGTGTATCTGGACCACCCGTTTTCATAGAACCATATTATCTGCCGCCTGTACACGAGATTAAGGTCATAAAGAAAGCATTGAAGATAGCATGCAGTGTGGTGGATGGCATAGACAAAGATATTCCCTTGCGGGTGTAATATCCGCTTTGCCTCCCTCAACCACTCTTTGCACCAGAATAACCAGGAATTGAGGTCTTTGAACTGCACTCCCATACCGAAATCTTTATCGATGCTATATGGTGGATCGGCTATGATAAGATGCGCGCATTCGTCAGGGAGCGTGCGCATGAAAGCAACGGTGTCGGCATGGTAAATATGGTCGAGATCAGTCATTCTTTTGGAGGATGATGATGTATTGGTGATGTAGGTTTGGTACGTACGAATAAGGATAACCATAAGGGAAAATGCGTTTATGGTTTTGGTAGAGTACCGTAATCCCTTTTAGTGTAAAGCCACGTTGTTGGACGGCATTAGCAAGGTCAGCATGAAACATAACATAATTTGACTTATCACGAAAATCGCCAACGATGATACAGAGGTGACCGCGTCTGACCATGACAGGCCGGCAGAGGTCGAAGGCCTGCGCAAGGCGATCAAGAAATACCGGGTATTCTTTAATGTTTCCTAAGTCTTTAGGGTCATCGCTATATCGCGTATCAAGCCCATTGCTCAGCCTTTCCTGGCGTACCTTATGATCTTTCTTGTGAAGGATATTCCAGTAAGGTGGACTGGTCACGATCAAATTTACACTGCCCTGTTCTAGCGTGGGCAGCACCTTCATGGCATCGCCGATGTATACAGTCTGGTTGCGGCATACACCAGGTTCGTCCTTAACTTCCTGTTGGAGCCTCTTCTGTGCCAGCTTTGCGTAACGCGGATTCAGTTCGATCCCGATTCCGCGACGCCCCGCAATAGCCGCGGCTTTGAGGGTAGATCCGACACCCAAGAAAGGATCGAGAACCACTTGACCCTGCTTTGTAAAAAAACGGATAAGACGTGCAATGTCCTGATAAGAAAAGGGAGCTGGGTGTTCCTTCTCTATTTGAGCGTCCTTGTGATTTTTCCCAAGGCCTTTTTGTATCCAGACGGATACCGTCTCTGCGATCCATTCCGTTGACGAAAGATCGTTAAGCAGATTTTCCCTTGGCAAACTGCGGAGTGGCTTACCGTTATTGTCTGCCTTTTTTCTGCTAACTTTAACATTCGACATAGATTACATCCGTGTAGTGGGTTTCATGGAGAGTAAGGAAGATTTTAACAGAAATGCATATCTATGGAAGCACCGCCATTGTGCGATTTGGCTTAACCGATTGATGTTTGACTTTATTTCGCTGATTTTCTTAAGGTTGAGTCATGTTGTCATTTGCCTCGGGAATCTTTTTTTACAGATGCCATTCTGGTGAAAAACTTGTTCATGGGTGCACGGTCTGGCTGATCTGGATTCTTATTTCTCAGATTTTGCGAGGACGGTTCCAGTACGGGCTCTTGCATTTCGGACATACTTTAGGATATTCACCCTCTTTGCGGGGTATCCACTCATGCCTACAACGCTCACAACGATAACCATCTAATTTTAATTTTATCTTTGCCATATTATCTGGTATTATATTAGATAATATATGATTATCAAGTACAATTATCGAACGTAAAATTCTGGAATTCTGGAAATACTGTATTTAATTTATGTTTTTTTGCTCTATAGGCCTCATTGCTTTCTGTTTGTACCAACCAAACTCTTTTGGGCCGGCGAGTCAGAGTTGTGTTGACTTTAGAAGTGTTCGATCTAGCCTGCGAGCCGAGCGGATTCGATTTGACCGTCCCTTCTGCCCACATATTAACATGCGTACAGATAAACGTCAATCCGCGCGGGTGCCACTGCTGGCTTGTCCAGCAGTGTATTTCTGGCGATTGTCCACTACCCACCGCCCACTTTATTTCTCCGCGTGTTTCGTTCTCTCTGTGGTATATCCTTCTGTCCTCCAGCCTCCGGTCTCCAGCCTTTCTTCTGCCACTTCTGGGCATCAAACGTCCAACAATCGCCCTTTTTCATGGAAATCCAATTTGGACATTATTCCCTAAAAACGCCCCAAAATCATCCAAAATGACCAACTATTGAATTTCCATCTTGTAACTTTTTTCTAGTGTGTTTACCCCCATCGCTCTTCATATCTCTCATTTACCCAACAACTTACATCCAGCCCCCCATCTGGTTTTTTTAAAAAGAATAATTCCCCCTTTTCTCCAATAATTCATTTCCAAAAATCTCTTGTGGAAAAATTCCAACTGCTTATCCTGCAATGCATTTGCGCGCACCCCGATCCCCAAAACTTCCCTGATACTTTTTAAGCAGCCCATTGCCCAGAAAAGCGGCACCGCAACCCCTTATTTTCCAAGCCCTTTCGTCGCCCGAAAATTGCCAAGAAATGTGATATCGCTTGGATGAGAAAAAACTCCTCACACCCCATGAAAAAACTATTACTTTTTTCGCACTGCATTAAGCATTATCCCCGAACCTAAGTGGAACCGTATAATAACTTGAGTTTGGTACAGTCATCCTGAGCGCAGCGAAGGATCTCAATTAGCGGCTAGATTCTTCGCTGCGCTCAGAATGACACGGCATAACTATTAATGCGGTTCCACTTAGAACCGGACAGGAATGTCCGGCCTCCTGAATAACGATGAACCCGGAGCCGGACAGGAATGTCCGGCCTCCTGAATGCTGAATCCACAGCGTGAAGATTTATCGGGTGTATCCCAGGGATTTGATTACCCCGAGCATTTCCTCGAAGGTGATGAAACGGCGGCGGTGGAAGAGCTTGTATTGGTCGATTGCGTGGGCCAACTCGGCGGCCTCGGGCGAAAGCTCTTCGTGAGAATTGCTAAACTGGCGGCGTTCGCAAATCTGCATATCTTCGACGGCCGAAGAATGACGGCGATCCACAAACATCGACGGAGGAGTTTGCACGATAGGCGATTCCATAATGTGAGTCATTTTCGCGATCTCCGGAAAACTTACTTAAAACCGACTTACTGTTGCCACAATGAATTCTAGCGTGTAAAAATGCCCCTGACGCCATATTCCCCGCACTAAAAAAAGCCCGCGGGTTGCAACCTGCGGGCTTGAGTATCTGTAACGATTATATCGTTTTTACCCCCTAAATTCAGAAAAAAACCCGGAGCAAGTTCCTGGGCTAAACAATGAATATAACATTCTTATGTTACATTTCTCTCCCCTGGCCCCTAACGCGGCCTTTGGCCGCAATCAAACCACGCGCGACCAATGGTCGCGGCTTTACATACTGAACAAAATACTGTACTTAATGCACGCAAAATGCACTCAAATCTCGACACAAAGACTCTAACTTACCGTAACATTTTTCCCTGCTCTTGAGGACGCCGGGCCAACTCGATGCGGCTTTGGAGTTCGCGGCTTGGTTGGTGTTGCGGGTCCAGGGCCAGGGCTTGCTGGACTACGTTGGCGGCCTCGTCGGCATGACCGGCAAGCAGCTCGGCTTCGCCTAATCGGTAAAGGATTTCCGGGGTGGGTTTATCGCGCATCAAAGCCGCCGAAAAACTTTCCACGGCATCGCCGTGCCGGCCCAGCGCGGTGCAGGCCAAACCGGTCAAATATAGCACTTGCTGAGGTTCTTCGCCTGGGGCATAGGAATCGGCCAGCACTTCGAGCGTCTGTAGGGCCCGCTCGGGCTCGTCCAACTGACGGTATAATTCCGCCACCTCGATGAGGATTTTTCTATCGCCCGGGGCATATCCCAATGCCCGCAGATAATCGGCCAAGGCCTGGCGCGGCTGTCCGGAGGCCCGCATCACTCCACCCCGAACCGCCCAAGCAGAGGCCAATTTGGGATCAAGATCCAAGGCTTGCTGTACGCTCCGAGCTGCCGCATCGGTGCGTCCGGCGGCCAGATACATTTCGGCCAGCCGGGTCAAAAATGGCGCATCTTCGCCGCCGTTTCGGGCAACCTCTTCCATTTGCTCGATGGCTTTTTCCCGCGATCCGTGCAGCCATAAGGTTTCAGCGTAATTGCGCCGTGCTTCGGGATCGGACGGACAGACCTTAACCGCTTTTGCCAAAAGAGTCTCGGCCTGTTGCTGTTGCCCGCGCTCCATGGCAGCCACGCCTTGCCGCGATAAGTTCCGGCTCTCGGTCAAGGACTGCGAGACCGGCCCATCCCTGCCCGGCAAACGACAGCCCGCTAGCAGCGCCAGCACTGCGCCTAACATGAGCATTCGGCCGGTTTGGAGCATTATACCGATCATGGTTCAAAAAAGTGAGTTTGAATCATGCCGTTGAATGAGAAAGCCCCATTAGCGGAGCATAATTGGAGTTTACAGGCCTATGGGGCACACTAGCAAAACAGGGCCTTTGCCGCCATCCCGATTTCAGCAATTTCAGGCTATTCCCCCGCATTGTCACGGGTGATACGATAATTTAGGATCTATAACAATACCCAACCGCCCTCACCCCCGGCCCCTCTCCCGCGACCAACCTTCGGTCGGTGCCCGGCGAGGGGATTATTGTTAGCCTTTAATGTGCGGTTTATCCATGCCGGCCCAATTTCAAAGACCCAACCTCTGTTTCTTATATCCCGATAATTGGACGCTAGACGAGGACGAAGTGTCTGGGGACCAATCGGTGACAGTTTACAGTCCTGGAGGAGGGTTTTGGTCTGTTGCAGTTCATCACGGCTCAGCGGAGCCTTTGAATCTGGCAAATGCGGCCCTTGAGGCAATGAAAAATGAATATCAAAATCTTGAGGTCCAACAAATCAACGAAACCCTTGCCGGACGGAAAATGACTGGTTACGATCTGAATTTTTTTCTTTTTGATTTTACCAATACCGCCCAAATTCGCAGTTTAAAATGTAATCAAGCGACCTACACCATTTTTTGCCAGGCCGAAGACCGGGAATTCGAGCAAATTCAACGCGTTTTTCAGGCAATGACCATCAGTCTGCTTAACGGCTTGAAAGACTTGAGATATAGGGATTAGCAATCATCTTCAAATTATATATGCTATATTTCCCAAGACTCCCATGTTGTTTGTTTGACGTATATCGCCATATTAAAATCGAGCCATTGCCATCCTATCCGGCCCCTTGAGTAATGACCTAAAAATTCGTTATAATCATGCTGAGCTGAGTTGATTGCCCAGCCGGCAAGTTACCCATTTTATGAGAGGTAGCGTTATGGCAACAGCATGTTCTACTTCGTGCACTACGGAGATTGGCGCAACTGCAGGCGTAGTATGGAAACTATTGTCCGAGAAGGGCCCGATGGACCTGGCCAAACTTGTAAAAGCGGTCGGCGAACCGCGCGACGCCGTGATGCAGGCCATCGGCTGGCTTGCCCGAGAAGACAAATTAATCTTCGAAGACAACGGCCGCAAACGCATTATCTCGCTGCATTCATAGCAGAGGGTTGCCGATCTGCAAAAGCGATTCAATTGGGCGAGTAGGAACCGTTAACCTTCCGGCGCTTGCCGAGAGGAAAGGCTAGCGCACTGTTTATGTCCCCATGTTTTTCGCGTGTCTGAAAAGACTGGGAAAGCCGGCCGATTCAATGCGGCCGGCCTTTGCTTTTCTTGATTGTTTTAGAAGCAGGACTTCCCTGGACGGCAAAGGCAGAGATATTCCAAACACGCTAATCCGACTGAGATTGTTGCCGTGCCAGCCCATAACATCAGTCGAAAAAGAGCCGCTGGCATGGTCATGACGCCTCCAGGTAAAATTGCGCCCGCATTTTGGATGGACATGAACCAACCGCATCATATTAAAATTCCAACCCTGCGCAAAGGATTCCCGCCTGTATACGCATACCTGAGCGAAATACACTCGATCATTTTACTCGCCCAATGCGTATAGTTACTAAGTTCGAATTATTTCGGGCATTTCCCACCCTAAAAAAGGGTGGGGCGTAGGAGTGACATTATCCGCGAGTGTTAAATTTGGCCGAAACATAGGGCAAAGCAAAAATTTAATTGCTATTCATCACAAAAAGGGCCTTGCCAAGGTCAATTTTCCATCGTAGTCTAAAAAAGATTAGTATTTTGGGTTTGATCCGGCCTTGGGCTGGATTTTTATGACATTTTCGTTAAGAAAGGGTTTGAAGCATGAAATTGTTATCTTATCGCACGATATCGGCATTAGTTTTATTAGGTGCCGGCTTGTTTTTTGCATCGCAATTCGCCTCCGCGGAGCCGGTCTCCGCTGGTGATTCAAGCGCCGGAGCCGCAAACCAGCCCCAAATGCAGGAAATTTCCGATGCTCTGGCGCGTTTCAAGGACCGAGATATTGATGGCACGGTGAAATCGCTCGAAGCCGCCGTCAAAAAGAACCCGGATCTGCCCCCGGTGTATGTGCTTCTAGCCCAGATTTACAGCCAAGCCAATATGCCCCAGGGTGTTCTACAGGCATTGGAAAAGGGAGTGCAAAATACTCCCGACGACCCCGAAGCCTATGTTATCTTGGCTCAAGTCGCATTGCGCGATCGACGCATAACCGAGGCCGAACTGCTCTTGACCAAGGCCAACTTGCTTTTGCCCAAGCTTGAAAAGAATCCCAAACGCAAGGACGCTCTAGCGCCCTCCGTGGTTGGCGGACTGGCGCAAGTATACCAAGATCGCGAGGATTGGGCCACGGCAAAAAAATATCTCGAGCAATGGCTGAAATTGGTCCCCAAAAACGCCCAGGCCCTGCAGCAACTTGCCTCCGTGCTCTTTAAGCAGAAAGACGCCGAGGGCGCACTGGCCAAACTGAAAGAAGCCAAGGCCGCCGATGCAAAAGCCCTCACGCCCGAAGCCATTCTTGCCCTTTATTATCAGCAGTCGGGCGATAAGGATAACGCCAAGAAGTGGATGGCCACGGCCTTGACTAAGGCTACTGACGATCTGAATACCCAATTGGTCGCTGCGCAATTATCCCTGGAAAACGGACAGCTTGAAGAAGCACAAAACCGCGCAGCGGCGGCCTTGCGAATCGACATGACATCGCTGGATGCCCAAATCATCCGGGGCTTGGTTGCCTTATTTCAAAAGGATTACAGGGCCGCGGAACGGTACTTCGAGGGCGCCCACTTGAAATCGCCCGGTAACTTCGCCGCCAGCAATAACCTAGCCCTGGCCCTGGCCGAACAAAAGGACGAAGCCAAGAAACGACGCGCCCTTGAGTTCGCCCAAAACAACGTTCAGCAATATCAAAAAACGGCCAATGGCGTCGAAGCCGCTTCCACCTACGGTTGGGTCTTATACAAATTAGGCCAACTCGATGAGGCCGATAAAGCCTTGACAGCGGCAGTTTCCACCGGTCAGAGCTTCACACCCGACACCGCCTATTACATGGCCGTAGTGGCCAGCGAAAAGAATCGCAAAGAGGAAGCCAAAACCCTTTTGAAAGCCGCCGCGAAAAGCACCAGCCCCTTCACCATGAAGCAAGAGGCAACCGCTTTGCTCGAACAACTAGAGAGACAGTAAAAAACCTGAAAATACCAGGCAGCCATCAGGGCGGCGGTTTTTTCCGCCGCCCTTTTTATTTGTTTTAGGCTTTTTTAGTCTGAAAACTGGTAAGTGTTTACCCGGCTAGAGCACTGCTCACTATGATGTAGAGTATAACATCTCTAGAAAATTCACCGGCCGCGACCATGCTACGCATGGTGCCCGCCGGACTAAACAGACGCTACACCCTCCTGAACAGCGCTCTAGCGTTTTCCTATTCACCTTTTTCCACCTATATTACCAGCCCCATGTCTAGAATTTATAACGTCTAGGCAAAGTTTGCAGCCTGGTATCCCGATATCAAATACATGTCAGAAGTTTTAAAGAATTCCGTCAGCAATGAACTAGAAGCCTCCCAGACCGGCACGAGCGGGGAGAGAACTTCGCAATCAGCCGCTTCGGCCCAAGTGAATCTCGATAAGGGGCCGATGCCGCAACCGATTCCCGACCCACGGGGCCGAACCGGCAAGCGCGAGTTTCCCCCCTACACCCGCAGCTTGTTGCGAGTCCGCGTCCCAGTCGTGGTCACATTAGCCGAGAAAAAACAAACACTTGGCCGGATCCTAGAGATAGGCCCCGGGCAGATTCTGCAATTCGACAAATCATGCGAGGAAACGCTCGACCTGGAAGTCAGCAATTGTAAGATCGCTTCCGGCGAAGCAGTAAAAGTCGGCGATAAATTCGGCCTGAGCATCATCTCCATCGTCCCGCCGGAGGAACGCTTCATACCGGTCAGGCCGGAAAACAACGGATGAAGATGAGCCCCAAATTCTGAACCTTGAACCCTGAGAGGTTGTGAATTTTTCGATTTCGCTTCACTATGGACACAATCTGTAGGGTGCGTGAAACGCACTGCCCACTACAGGTCGTGGTGCGTTTCACGCACCCTACAAAAATTCACAACCCCTGACTACTCAAATCACATAATCCGCCACGAAGATTTTCACGTCGCGCGGGGTAAGGAATACTTGGCTGCCGGGGCGGATTCCCAGATCGCGAAAACGTTCTTGCGATAGTTCCACCGAAAGGCTCTCGCCCGATTCGGCCACCAGTTGCAGCCGGGCGTTGGGACCGGCCGAATGTACGCGGGAAACGGTTGCCCGCAGGTTCACTTGACCGTTGGGCTGCATGTTCACCTCGAAATCGTGCGGACGGACAAAAACCTTCACCGGCTGATTGGGCAACTGGGCGTGGCGGGGCGAATCCAGCGCCAGCGTGGAAAAGAGCACCTTGCCGTCTTCCACCCGGCCGCCGAAAAGGTTCACTTGACCCAAAAAGTTCATTACGAACTCCGTGCGCG
The DNA here is from genome assembly GCA_050011795.1 of Thermoguttaceae bacterium. Taxonomy (GTDB): domain Bacteria; phylum Planctomycetota; class Planctomycetia; order Pirellulales; family Thermoguttaceae; genus JBEKIK01. The sequence continues at coordinate 11,651 of JBEKIK010000001.1, forward strand.
GATTATGGAACACTTCATCAGGCGCGCCAATCTGTTCGATCCGCCCTTCGTTCATCACCACCACGCGGTCGGCCAATTCCAAGGCCTCTTCTTGATCGTGGGTCACGAAAACGCTGGTTACGTGAATTTCGTCGTGCAAGCGGCGGAGCCAGCGGCGAAGTTCCTGCCGGACCTTTGCATCCAAAGCTCCGAACGGCTCGTCCAGCAAGAGCACTTTGGGCTGGATGGCCAGGGCCCGGGCCAGTGCCACGCGCTGCCGCTGTCCGCCGGAAAGCTGATGCGGATATCGGGTAGCAAAGCTATCCAATTGCACAAGCTGCAATAATTGATCGACCCGCTCACGGATGACGGTTTTGGCGGCCCGCAACCGCGCAGGCCTTACCCGCAATCCGAAGGCCACGTTATCGAACACGGTCATGTGCCTAAACAAGGCGTAGTGTTGGAAAACGAATCCCACTCCGCGGTCGCCCACCCGGCGCGAGGCCACGTTCTCTTCGTGGAATAAAATTGGGCCGCTGTGGCGGTCCGGCTGTTCCAGCCCGGCGATGATCCGCAAAAGCGTGGTCTTGCCCGACCCCGACGGACCCAGCAAGGCCACAAGTTCGCCGGTGGCCACGGTCAGGCTGACGTCATCCAGGGCAACAAACGAGCCGAAGGACTTGCTGATATTGCGTGCTTCGATGCTCATCTTCAATCTCCGATGTAAGCTTGCGCTTGTGGTGTCATTCGGCCCACGCCCTTCCATTCCAATAGCGATTTTAAAACCAGCGTCACCAGGGCCAACATGGCCAAAAGCGAAGCCAGGGAAAACGCCGCCGCCACATTGTACTCATTATATAAAACCTCGACTTGCAAGGGCATGGTGTTCGTCTCCCCGCGGATGTGCCCGGACACCACCGACACCGCCCCGAACTCCCCCATTGTCCGGGCGTTGCAAAGGATAATGCCGTAGAGCAGTCCCCATTTTATATTCGGCAAGGTCACGCGGCGGAATATCTGCCACCCGCCGGCTCCCAAAACCCGGGCCGCTTCCTCTTCCTCCGTACCCTGCGACTGCATAAGCGGGATCAGTTCCCGGGCCACGAAGGGAAAGGTCACAAACAACGTAGCCAACACTATGCCCGAGACCGAAAATATCACTTGAATATTATGCGCTTCAAGCCACGGACCGAACCATCCATTGCGACCGAACATAAGCACGAAGATCATTCCCGCAATCACCGGCGATACGCTGTAAGGCAGATCGATCAAGGTTATCAGAATGCTTTTGCCCACGAACTCGAACTTGCTAATGGCCCAGGCCGCCGAAACGCCGAAGACCGTGTTGATGGGCACCACGATCAGGGCCACAAACAAGGTCAATCGTATGGCCGCCAGGGCATCGGTATCGTTGAGCGAGGCCAGATACACCCTCCAGCCCTTTTCAAACGCCTGTGCGAAAACCGCCATAAGCGGCACAAACAGAAACAGTGCGAGAAACACCAACGTCACACCGATAAGCAGCCAGCGGACCCAAAACGGCTCGAGCACCGCCGAGCCCGGATTGGCTTTGCCGCTTACGGAGATTTTTTTGGTGATTGACTCGGCCATATAGTTTTCAAAAGCTATCGCGAAATCGCAAGCGGTTTTATGTGGCGCGAAACCGCAAGCGGTTTCAGGCGGCGTATCGGCGGCTCCACCATTGGACCAGATTAATAAACAAAAGCACGGCGAACGAGGCCACCAGCGTCACCACGGCAATTGCCGCGGCCTGGGCGTAATTGTATTCTTCCAGTTTGGTAACGATCAAAAGCGGGGTAATTTCGGTCTTCATCGGCAAATTGCCCGAGATGAAAATTACCGAACCGTATTCGCCCAAAGCCCGGGCGAAGGCCAAGGCAAAACCGGTCAAAAGCGCCGGAAAGATCGTGGGCAGAATCACCTTTATAAATGTTTGCCAGCGGCTTGCGCCGAGGCTGGCCGCGGCCTCCTCCACCCCGGTCTCCATGTCTTCCAACGCGGGCTGCAACGTCCGCACCACGAAAGGCAACCCGATAAAGGTCAATGCCACGATCACGCCCAGCGGAGTGTAAGCGACTTTGATCCCCAGCGGTTTCAGCAAATGCCCGATCCATCCGTTCGATGCGTAAATCGTGGTCAAGGCGATTCCGGAAACGGCCGTGGGCATGGCAAAAGGCAGATCCACCAAGGCATCGATAATCCGCTTGCCCGGAAATGAATATCGCACCAGCACCCAGGTCACCACCAGCCCGAACACCGCGTTTATCAAAGCGCCCGCAAGCGACGCCCCAAAAGTCAGGCGATACGACGCCACCACCCGCGGATCGCTCACGGTTTTCCAAAATTCCGACCAGCTTATCGTGGCCGACTTGAGAAACAGCCCGGCCAGCGGAATCAACACGATAAGGCTTAAATAAAGCAGCGCGAAACCCATGGTCAGCCCAAACCCGGGCAAGACGCTTTGTTGTTTTAACCGGATCCGCATTTCATCCAATCCACAATCCCTCTACCCGCACCTGGTATTGACCCCCGTTGCGGCTGAGGTAATTGATCAATCCGCTGTGCCGCCATTGTAACATGCACATCCGCGGCTGGAAGAAGTATCTCATGCCGATCCGTAGTTCGCAACGGGTTTCTTTGACCAATCCTTCGTACCCCTCGGCAATGTAGTAGCCCAGGTCCTTGTACCCCTTTTGCCGGGGGCCTAGCGGTCCGGTCACGCACCATACTATTACCCCGGTGCGATGATCGACCTCCATTACCACGCCACAATGGGTGATGGGGCAACCGCACGACATGCCCAACGGCCGGCCGATCAAGATGTCGCCCACCTGGATGTTCATCTCCCGGGTCAACAGCGGATTGTGCGGCAGAATGATCTCCCGCGGTCCCGGCTCCTCTGGAAAATGCTCCAGGTAAAAGTCGAACTCCCGACCCAAATGGTCCAGCCAATCGGTCTGTTGCGACTCGATCCTTCCCACGCCGGGCGCACAAGTCCGAACTGCGCAGGTGCTAAAACCTTCCTCGCCCGCACATGCGCCGCAACTCGCGCCCGGGTTGCCGCCGACGGCATAGACCGGCAACCGGCCGGCGCCGTCCTCGATTCCATCAACTCGGCGAGTGGCCGCGGTTGTGTCCGCGACGGGGCCATCCTTAGGCTCAGCCGCCGCTGTTGCCGAGGACTCGGAGCGGACGCGATTTTTCGATAGATGAATGCAGCGACGCAGCATTTCCGGCGCGGATGCCAATCGTTCCTGAAATTCATCGCAGGTGCGATACCCGCACAGCCCGCAGTTCAAACCTGGAAGCTGATATTCAGTTGTTTCGGACATTTATAATATGCTCCTTCTCGATTGTTTATTGGGTCTCAGGTAATGAATGTCGTGAAACATTGCCAAAAACACCGGTCGTAAGCGACCGGGCTAAACAATGGACACGACATTTATTACATGACATTCAATAGTATTCATCGTTTAGCCCGCTATGTTGGGGCAGCAGTTTAACTACTGCCCCAACATAGGAGCCCCGGAGTCCTCGCTCCGGGAGTTTTTTTATCTGATTTTCAACTTACCGCCGCAAGGCTGCTGATCGGTCGCAGGGAGCTTACCGCACGGGGAAGCACTTCCAATAATCGTGCGGCCTGTTCAAAGGTGTTGAAACGTCCCAAACTGATCCGCAGCGAGCCTCGGGCCTTAAATGCGTCGAATCCCAAGGCCTCCAACACGTGCGATGGCTCTCCGGCGTGTAACGCGCTGCACGCGCTGCCCGAGGAAATGGCGATCCCGGCCGCGTCCAACTCCATGAGAAGGCGGATCGCCTCGCCCTCCATTCCCGCGAAACCCAGGCAAATGTGTCCCGGCAGCCGCCGATACCGATCGCCGATCAGATAAGCGTTGGGAATAAGTTCCGTGATCGAATCGATAATGTAATCGCGAATTTTCACCAAGCGTGCCGCCTCATCGGCCATTTGCTCACGCGCGATTTCCGCGGCCGCGCCCAAGCCCACTATGCCGGCGACGTTTTCCGTGCCGGAGCGAAGCCCTCTCTCCTGGCCGCCGCCTTCCAAGAACGGGGCCAACTCCAGGCCGCTTCGCACGTACAGAGCCCCGACTCCTTTCGGCCCGTGCAGCTTGTGCGCCGATAGCGAAAGCAAATCGATGGGCTGAACGCGCATGTCAAACGGGATCTTACCGGCGGCCTGCACCGCGTCGGTGTGAAACAAAACGCCGTGTTGGTGGGCGATCTCGGCCAGTTCCGTCACCATCTGGAGCGTTCCGACAACGTTGTTGGCCGCCATGATCGAAACCAGTCGCGTCTGGGGTGTTATTTCTCTGCGCAGAGTTTCCGGGTCCACGATCCCGTCTGCATCCACGGGCAATAGCCTGAGCGATGCCCCTTCGTGCTGCAATCGCCGGCAGCAAGACAAGACCGCCGGGTGTTCGATCGCGCTGGTGATCAGTCGGTCGCCGCGAAGACCTTTGGCCGTCAATGCCCCGCGGATAGCCAATGCATCCGCTTCGGTGCCGCTGGAGGTAAAAACTATTTCATTCGGTTCCGCGCCAAGTAATCGCGCCACCTGACTTCTGGCCCGATCAACTGCCGCGCGGGCCTGCCGCCCTTCCCAGTGCAAGCTGGAAGGATTGCCCCAAGCCTGTTGCAAATAAGGCCGCATCGCCTTAAAAACGCGGGGGTCCAGGGGCGTGGTGGCCGCGTTGTCGAAATAAATCCGCTCGGTCATGCTACTCTCCGCGGTAAAAAGTCTGGCTCTCCAGCGCGCGCACAACGCCGAAGTGCGCTTGCCAGCCGATTTCCTTCTTGCCCACGCAGATCGTGCACGTGCCCACCGGCGGATTGCCCCGCAAGAAAAGGGGTCCTGTGACCTCCGGCGTTTCCAACATCCGCGTCACCAGCGGATCGATGCCTATGCCGTGCAGGGCGTTCACCTCGCGCACGAGCACGTCGGGGGCCACCTCCTGGATCCGTGCCCGAAACACCTCGCGCTCCGCCTGCGATACCCGGTCGATCTTGGTCACCACGGCGATGTCGGCCAGCGAGAGCATGGGGCCGACCTTGAGCGGCAGATTCATACCGCTGGTGGCCTCCAGCACGATCATGCCCAGCCCGCCGTCCACGTACGGGGCGCAGCGCAAACACAATCCGGCCGTTTCGACTAACAGTATATCGGCGCCGTTTTGCTCGGCCCAGCGCAGGGCATCGCCAAGGATCATCACGTGGCAGTGGTCCGGGCAAAGTTCGCCTGTGTACACCTTTTTCGTGGGGATGTTGAACTCCTTGGAGAGCAACTCGTCCTCGTCGGCGTATTGCACGTCGAGTTTCACGAACGCCGCGCGATGCCCGGCGCGCAAAAGTTTACGCGTCATGTGGCGGAGCACCGAGGTCTTGCCCGTGGTGGCCGGGCCGGCGCAAATAGCAAGTCTCATGATACCTCCAGCAGTTCCCCGGCGTTTAGACGGTGCCCGTGCCGCAGCTTATCGCGCAAACTGGAAAGCGCGTCGTCCAGCCGATTGACGCGGACCGAAACCGTGCGTTCGTCTTCGCTGGTGGAAAGCACGCTGACGATCGAGCCTCCCTGCATTACGATGCGGAAGTCGGACAACAAGGCGATGCGCGGATCGTGGGTCACGAAAATAAATATCTTCCGCCGCCGCCGCAGCATTTGCACGGCCCGGGTGCGGTGAATGCCGGCGTTTTCCACCTCGTCCAGTAGCACCACCGGCGTGCTGCAAATTACCGTGGCGTCGGCAATCAGCAATGCCCGGGTCTGACCGCCCGAAAGCTCGGTCATGCGATTGTCCATGTCGATCGGCTCGCCGGTCAATTGATTGGCGAACTGGATCGTCTCGGCCACCATCTGGGTGGTCTGGCCGTTGCAGGCCCGTACGCGGCAGTGCGTGCTCAAAAAGTCGCGTACCGGCATATCGGAAAGAAACGTGGTGTGCTGAGTGATCAAAGCGATGGGGTTCCGCGCCGGGTTGCAGCGGAAATCGGCGGGCGCGGGCGCGCCGTCGATCAGAACCCGCCGCCCGCTGGGCGTGTCGCCGTCGGCAAAAAGCTCGATGTCGTTGATGAACGTGGTCTTGCCCGACCCCGTCGGACCCACAATGCTTACAACCTGCCCCATTTTAAGATCGATGCGGTCGAAAGGCTCTTTCCGCCCGTCCCTGCCGCGACCGCTGAAAATCGAAATCGTTTCAATCATCGCACGTTCCTTTATGAAATTTTATGTGTTCGTTGTAAAAACGCCGCAACCGCGACCACTGGTCGAAACCGCGACCACTGGTCGCGGCTTTTCATACTATTTAGTTTCTGTTGCGGAAAGTCTGAAAATCGGGTGCCATGTCCACGCCTGCGTGGACATGCTGTGGTTTTCTTGCACTTCCGACATACCCACGACAAGCGTGGGCATGGCACCCTACTTTCCGCAACAAAAACTATTTAGCTTCCATTTATGGCTTATATATCTGATCGAATACGCCGCCGTCGTCGAAATGCCTGGCCTGGGCCTTTTGCCATCCGTCGAATACCTCCTCGATCGTGAAAAGTTCGACTTTGGGAAATTGCTTCAACACTGCTTCAGGCACGCCCTTGACGTTTCGCGGCCGGTAATAATGCTTGGCTGATATCGTTTGGCCGACCGGCGAATAAAGATACTGCAAATATGCCTCGGCCACTTTGCGCGTGCCGTGCTTATCGGCCACGGCATCCACGACGGAAACCGTAGGCTCCGCCAGGATGCTCAAGGGCGGCGATACGATGTCAAACTTGTCTGGCCCCGACTCTTTTATCGATAAAAAGGCCTCGTTTTCCCATGCCAACAGCACGTCGCCCATCTCCCGCTGCACGAAAGTCATGGTGGCGTCGCGGGCGCCGGTATTCAGCACCGGCACATGGGCGAAAAGCTCCTTGACGAACTGCTGCGCCTTGGCCTGTGCCTTGGCGACCTCGGCGGCGGCCTTCGGATCCTTCAGCTTGGCAAAATCGCCCAATTCGCGCTTAAGCACGTAACCCCATGCCGCCAAATAGTTCCAGCGTGCCCCGCCCGAAGTTTTAGGATTCGGCGTGATTACCTCCACGCCGGGCTTGATCAGATCGTTCCAATCTTTAATCCACTTGGGATTGCCTTTGCGAACCAAAAAGACAATCGTGGATGTATACGGAGAGCTATTGTAAGGCAATCGCGACTGCCAATTTTCGGGCAGCAAATTGCCATGTTTGTGAATCGCGTCAACATCGTATGCCAATGCCAGAGTCACCACGTCGGCCGGCTGACCTTCGATTACCGCGCGGGCCTGCTTACCCGATCCGCCGTGCGACTGCTTTACCTTGACAATCTGACCCGTCTTATTCAGCCACTCCTTGGCAAAGGCCTCATTGAAATCGCGGTACAATTCCCGCGTGGGATCATACGAAACGTTCAATAACTCAACTGTCGTGCCCGAGATTTGCGATTCCTGCTGGGCCTGAAGTTTCGACCCAGGCACGCAAAAACCGAAAAAGGCAAAACACCCAATCACCAACAAAAAACAACGACACGTTTTTTCCCTATGCATCTATTTTTCTCCTTATCCAAATTGACGTGATTCACTACGTTGTTACCGGCAAGTATTGTGCCGGGCTGTCTGTACTGGTAATTTCTCGATGAATATACTATATATGTCAATAATAATCATCTTAATAATGAATTTTATTGTTGAATAACTGCTAAATACGATAGTTATTTCTGAATTATTTGGTATAATATCTGTGAAATATGATATATAATTATTGCCATTGAAATTGGCGTTTCCATTTGTTTAGCCCCGGAGACAGCTTGCTGTTTCGCAATACGCCAACCTTGCTCCGGGAGTATTTACCACAAATGAAAACCCATGTCGCGATTATGGAAGAATTTCAAACCGCCCTTTTAAGTGTTTGGCGCGAAGCCTGCCGCCATATTGAAATCACTCAGTCCACTGCGAACATTGCCGCCATGCTGGTCGAGTGGATGCCGCTTGAGCAGGTTTTGGTGCGGCGCTTGGATCTTAAGCGATCGAGTCTGGAAACCGTTGCCGTGGGCCTGGAACCGGCCGGAACATCGCTTCCCCGCGTCCGCACGGTTTGCTCCGCCGAGCAGTTGGATTCTTTTTTGAACTGGTGTGCCCGCGGCGAGATCGTCCACATCAACAGTGGAGCATCAAACACCGGCCAGTGGGATTTTCTCCTACCCAGCGGTTTCCAGGGCGACGTCTTGGTCGGCCCCTTAGGAAATCCTCGGGAGCCGTCCGGCATCTTGGCGCTTTGTGCCGGTCAGCGGCGGTCATTCACCCAGAAACACGTGGCACTGGTCGAGCGCCTATTGGAGCCCTTTTCCATCGCCCTGGAAAACGACCGCCGGCTAAGCGAAATGGCCGCCCTGCGCGAGGCCGCCGAGGCCGACAAACGTTCGCTTTTGACCAAACTTGGGCGCAAGGAACTAGGCGATACGATCGTGGGGGCCGATACCGGGCTGCGCTCCGTCATGGAGCGCGTGGAACTGGTTGCACCCTCCGACGCCCCGGTGTTGATTTTCGGCGAGACCGGAACCGGCAAGGAATTGATCGCCCGCTCGATCCACACCCGATCGCGCCGGGCCGCCGGACCGTTCGACCGGGTGAACTGCGGGGCCATCCCGACGGAACTGATCGACTCCCAGCTTTTCGGCCACCAGCGCGGGGCATTCACCGGCGCGGTGGAAACCCGGCGCGGCTGGTTCGAACGGGCCAGCGGCGGCACGCTGTTTCTCGACGAAATCGGCGAACTGCCCTTGGCCGCGCAAGTCCGCATGTTGCGCATATTGCAGGACGGCTGGATGGAACGCGTGGGCGGCGAAGAGTCCATCCACGTAGACGTGCGGATCGTCGCCGCCACGCACCGCGATTTGGCCGCCATGGTGGCCGACGGACGATTCCGCGAGGACCTGTGGTACCGCATCGCGGTGTTTCCCATTGTCTTGCCGACCCTGCGTGAGCGCCGCGAGGACATCGCCACCCTGGCCGCGCATTTTGCCCGCCGCGCGGCCACCCGTTTCGGACTGGCCCCGGTCCTGCCTGCCCCGCAAGACATGGCATTATTAACGTCCTATCCCTGGCCTGGAAACATCCGCGAGTTGGCCGCGGTGATCGATCGCGCGGCGATTCTCGGCGAAGGCAAAACGTTGGAGATAGCCAAGGCTCTGGGCGTGGCCGCGGAGCAGTCGATTCCCGCCGCCGAGGCTCTAAAAACGAAATTCCCATCCACCGCTGCGCCCGCCGGCGTCGAGCCGCTTGATGCCACGGTGCGACGGCACATCGAACAGGCCCTGGCCCTGACCAAAGGTCGCGTCGAAGGACCCCACGGCGCAGCCGTGCTGTTGGAGATCAATCCGCACACGCTTCGGGCCAAAATGCGAAAACTGGGGATCGATTGGAAACGCTTCCGACAACGCTAGTGCTGTGT
>JBEKIK010000002.1:0-16069 GCA_050011795.1 Thermoguttaceae bacterium
AGATACTAAATGTTGCTTAACAATACAGGGCTGGGCAGTTTACTGCCCAGTCTATTCACACTAGTTCCCACGCAGGAGCGTGGGAACTAGGGGAATGTAGCCGGCACACTCCGTGTGCCGAATCCGCACACGGAGTGTGCGGACTACAACAAAAGGAGCGATCACTATGGCGGATAAACCCGTGGCGATTGTGACCGGAGGAAGTCGCGGCATCGGCAAGGGAATTGCCTTGGAACTGGCGGGCTTGGGGTACGACGTGGTCATCAGTCATTTCGACTTTGACTCGCAGGGCCGGCCCGACGAATGCGCGGCCCAGGCCGCCAAGGATGAAATCCAAAACCTCGGCGCGGCCTGCCTGTCGGTTCGGGCCGACGTAAGCTCGGCCGAGGACCGCCGATTGCTTGTTAGCGCAGTTGAAAAGCGTTTCGCCCGCTGCGACATGCTGGTGAACAATGCCGGGGTTGCCCCTCTGAAACGGGCCGACCTTTTGGACGCCGACGAGGAAAGTTTTCAGCGCGTTATGAAGATTAACCTCCAGGGGCCGTATTTCCTTACGCAGCGGGTCGCACGCTGGATGATCGAGCAGATCGCCGAAAATCCGGGACGCAAATGCCGCATCGTCAATACCGGGTCGATCTCGGCCTATACCAGTTCGACCGCCCGGGGCGAGTATTGCATAAGCAAGGCCGCCATCGGCATGATGACGGCCCTGTACGCCGACCGTCTGGCCGAGTACGGCATCGGCGTGTTCGAACTTCGGCCTGGAATAATCGCCACCGACATGACCGCGGTGGTGAAAGACAAGTACGACAAACTGATAGCCGACGGCCTGACGCCGATCCGCCGCTGGGGCACGCCCCAAGACGTGGCAAAAGTAGTAGGCGCAATCGCCGAAGGCCGCCTGGATTTTTCAACAGGCCAAGTAATAACCGTCGACGGCGGATTTCACTTGCGCCGGCTGTAGTTTTAACATAAAGCCGCGACCGTTGGTCGCGCACCAAAAGGCGACCAACGGCCGCCAAGATAACAGGACCGCGACCAACGGTCGCGGCTTTATGATATGAAAACAATCCAAATAAATAATCAGCAGATTACAATTCATCACTATCACACGCTGATTGTCGGCGCCGGGGCGGCGGGGATGAATTGCGCGGTGCATTTGTACGAGTTCATGACGCAAAAAGGCGTCAAGAACGCGGAGAAAAAGATCGGCGTTATCACCGCCGGACTGGGGCTGGGCGCGTCGCGGATGAGCGGTTCGGACAAGCAGACGTACTACAAGATGGGCACCAGCCCCGACGTGGCCGACAGCGCCGAGGATTTCGCCAAAAGCATCACTGCCGCCGGATGCGTGCATCACGACCTTGCACTGGCCGAGGCCATCGGATCGCTGCGGGAATTTTATCACCTGGTCCAGGCGGGCGTGCCGTTCCCGCACGACGCACGGGGAAGTTACATCGGGTACAAGACCGATCACGATCCGTACCAGCGGGCAACCTCCGCCGGTCCGAAGACCAGCAAATTCATGAGCGAGTGCCTCCAGCGTCAGGCGGAGCGATATAAAATTGCCATTCACGACAACCAGGAAGTCGCCCGGCTGATTACCGCGGGCAAAGGCCAAGACAAACGCATCGCGGCCGTAGTAACCGTCGATCGCACGCGGCTCAGTCCTACTGATTATGCCATCAACGTTTTTTCCTGCGAGAATCCGGTGCTAGCCGCCGGCGGACCAGGCGAACTTTATGAAACAACGGTCTATCCCCAGGGGCAGGTGGGCATCCACGGACTGGCATTCGAGGCTGGCCTGGCGGCGGAAAATCTCACCGAGTCGCAGTTCGGACTGGCCAGCATAAAATTCCGCTGGAACGTATCGGGCACGTACATGCAGGTCATCCCGCGCATCTACAGCACCGACGCCGACGGTTCGTCGAATCCGCGCGAATTCCTGGCCGAGGTCTTTCCAACCATGCGGGAAATGGCAAGTAAAATCTTCATGAAGGGCTATCAATGGCCGTTCGATCCGCAGCGAATCGAGAACCATCAGTCGTCGCTTATCGACGTGCTGGTATTCAACGAAACCAGTCAGGGCCGCCGCGTGTTCATGGATTTCCTGCACAATCCGGCCGCTCGGGCGGACATGGAGGCCTTCGACCTGGAAGACCTGGAGCTTGAAGCCCGCATGTATTTGCTCTATACCGGGGCTACGCAAGAGCGGCCCATCGACCGGCTGAAGCACATGAACCCCCTGGCGATCGATATTTTCGCCGAGCACGGCATCGACCTATGGACCGAGCCGCTGGAAATCGCCGTTTGCGCACAGCACAACAACGGCGGAATCGCCGTGAACAAATGGTGGGAGTCGAACATTCCGCATACCTTTGTTATCGGCGAGATGGCCGGTACGCACGGCGTCAAGCGACCGGGCGGGTCCGCGCTTAACGCAGGGCAGACTGGCGGACTGCGGGCGGCCGAATATATCGCCAACGCTTATCCGCCGGGCAAACGCGTTGGAGGCGTTCGCTCGAAAGTATTGCAGGAAAAACTGGAAACGCTCGTCGGTGAAATGACAGCAATGTTCGACCAGGCCGATGGGCTGGCCGGTGATGAGGTGATGGATGAGATTCGCCGCCGGATGACCGCTTCGGCCGGGCACATCCGCCGCTTGGAAGACGCGCGTGCGGCGCTCGTTCGTGCCGTGGAACTGTACCGACAAATCGGCCGGCGCGGATTTTCCGCCCGTTCGGCGCAACAGGCAGTCGCGGCCATCCAGGCGCGACACCTGGCCCTGACAAGCGCGGCCTATCTGAAGGCCGTCGTAAGCCTTTTGGAACAAGGCGGCGGGTCGCGCGGATCGCACCTGGTGCTCAGCGACGATGGAGTGGAAATTCATCCCAGCGTAATCGACCGGCGGACCGGCCGGCCGTTGCGCTTCAAAAAAGAAAACGTAGAACTGCGCAAGGAAATCCAGCGGGTGGAGTTCGATCCTGAAAAGGACGATCTGTTCGCGTGCCAAAACGTCGCTGCCCGCCCTGCCGGCAAGCCGCCGGCGGCCTTCGAGCCGGCATGGGAGGATTTCCGCAAGGGAAAGATATATCTGCAATGAAATATGTGTTGTGTAAAGAGGAAAAAAGGGAAAGGGGAAAAATGGGAAAAGATAAATATTGTTTCATTTGATTTATATAAATAAAATAAATATGGAAAATTTATTTGTATTCAGCGAAATATAATTAATTTCTAATATTCACCGCGAAACCGCGAAAGGACAAAAAGACGAAATAATATACAACATTTTTCATTTCGTGTTTTCGTTCTTTCTGTTTTTCGTGTTGAAAATAATTGTACAAATCTTATTATTACTGTAATCCGTGAAATAATAACGCTAATAAAATTTTCCCTTTTCCCCCCTTTCCCATTTTTCCTCTTTACACATTGTCGTTTATAACACATTTCCTATACACGGGAGAAAATAACATGGCTCGCTTTAAGCGGTTGGAAGTGCTCAATGCATTCGGGCAAGCCGGACTGGTGCCGCTTTTTTATCATTCGCAATTCGAGACGGCCAGGAACCTTGTTTTGGCCTGCACCAAGGGAGGGGCGCGGGTGATCGAATGGACCAACCGCGGCGACCGCGCTTATCAGTTGTTCATCCAACTTGCCGAGTTCTGCCAAAAGGAACTGCCCGATGTGATTTTGGGCGCCGGCTCGATCATCGACGCCCCCACGGCCGCGATGTATATTGGCGCCGGCGCGAATTTCATCGTGGGGCCGACGCTCAATGCCGAGGTCGCCCGGCTGTGCAATCGGCGAAAAATCGCCTATATACCTGGTTGCGGCACCTCGTCGGAGATCAATGCCGCCGAGGAACTGGGCGCGGAGATCGTGAAAATCTTTCCCGGCGGGACCCTGGGCGGACCGGATTTCGTCAAGGCCCTTTTAGGCCCGTGCCCTTGGTGTAGCGTAATGCCAACCGGCGGCGTGGACGATACCCGCGAATGTATTGAAGCATGGTTCAAGGCCGGCGTAACCTGCGTGGGCATGGGCTCGAATCTGATCCGAACCGACCTGGTGGCCGCCGGCGATTTTCAGGCCATCACCGCGAAGGTGGAAAAAATAATTAACTGGATTGCCGAAATCAGGCAAAAGAAGAAATGAAACCGGGTAAATGAAAACGGGACGGGTCCGATATTAGTGATATGGGCAATATACAACATGCCCTATTCTAACAATATCGGACCCGTCCCGGTTTTCCAAAATCGATCTCTTATGGGAGAAAAATCAGGGGCGGGCGTTTTTCTACTTCCGCCTTTTTTTGCAAGATATTAATCCGAGAAGGCGAACGCAATTCCACCTTCAGTTTGTCGCGTTCGCTGGCAATGGCGTCCAGCGACTTTTCGCGGACGAGTATGTCGGCCCGCAACATTTCCACGTCGACCGAAGAACTGCCGAATTGCTCGGCCAGTTTTGTCAGGCGTTGCAACTCTGCTTCGCCGACCTTTAGTTGCTTGTTGGCAATTTCGATGGCCGCTTCCACGCGCTTGATTTCCTTTTCCACTTCACTTTGCCTTTTGTGGCGGATTTCCTCGCGGATTTGTGTTATCCGATCGGCGTATTCATTGCTTAGCCGTTCTAATTCGCCTTTGCGTTTTTCAGCGTCTTTATTCGACTTGTCTTCCGGCGTCTGCGTTTTCGAGCCGAATTCCTTATCTATCTTCCGCAGCAAAATTTCCTGGATTAACGTTTTCAAAACCGGATCGGACTGTGCAAACATTTCACACTCGATGTCCGAAATCTCGGCGCTTTGCACGGCTTTGAGTTCGGCTTGACGCGATGCCAATTCGCTCCGCAAACGCCCCACCTCGAACGCGCTGCGCGCCAATTCCTGCCGATACGTAGCCAGTTCCTCCAGGGTGAGCTTTTGTTTTAGATTGAGGTTTTCCGTTTCGGCCGTTCCCAATTGTTCGGCCAATTGTTTAAGATCGTTGCGCTTGTTGCGGACTTCCAGGTCCTTATCGGTATATAGACGGTCGAGTTCGTTTACGCGCTGGCGGCGGCTGTCGATTTCAACGTCGATAACTTCGGACTTGTAGGCTTCGACGACGGCGTTAACTATATCGGCCGCTTCCTCTGGGGCGTCAGCGGACAGGCTGATTTCTATGATCTGCGAATGTCTAGGGGACGATACGGATAGGTGTCTTTTTAACCAGGCGACCGGATCGTCCTGCTTCTTGAGGATGGGAAGGCGGGAAATCGGACTGCCTTCGGGTTTTTGCAGGGCGGCAGATAGAACAAACGAGCTACTAAAATACTGCATTTGGGTATTTTTGAACAATTCATACTCATTTTCGTATGTTGGTTGCGCGTTGGAAGAGAGCATCGGTTCTTTTTGATAAGCCAGATACACATAAGACCTGGCGGTATATTTTGGCGAAAGCAATCGCCATCCTACAAAAATACATATCGCCAACACGATGGCGATACAGAAAAGGCATCCAAAAGCCTTACAACATCGGCAACATCGTCGAGTTTCGCAACCTCCGGGGGAAGACGCCTGGGGGGGTGCTTGGGTTTGTTCGATAGGATTTTTTGAGACACTGTCGGCAGATAAGGAATTGCCACTCATCACTCATTCCTCCCGGTTAATAGAAATGAACGGTTGTGTAAAAAATGGCACTTATTAGTGCCGGAATTTCTCTAACACATGACCGTAATCCCTTAGCATTGTTGATGTTATGCCCGGTGTCCTCCATGCCTCATTAATAAGATAATAGCATTAAATCATGTAGGTTAATACGGGCGGGAAGATAATATGTTCATTATATTGTGGTATTTTTTGTTTGGGAAAAGCCTGCTCCACGACCGACATTAAGTCGGTGCCCGGTCGCGGCTAAACGGATAACGTTCCAATTATTATCTATGCCGACCAGACGCCGGCTATCGCGGTGGAGCAGAATTCGCACTTGCCGTGGTCGAGGTGGTTGGCCAGGACGCTGAACACGTCGCGCTCGATTATGGCTTTTTTGCATTTTGGGCAGTAGGTGGTTTCGGCATCGGGCACCTCGCGGCAATTGCCCACGTAAACGTACTTGAGTCCGGCCTGCCGGGCTATGGACTGGGCTTCGATAAGGATATCCTTGGGCGTGGGCGGCAGATGGGTCAGTTTGTGTTGCGGCTGGAACCGGGAAAAGTGCAGGGGATAGTCCGGCCCGATGTTCGCCAAGAGCCAGTCGCACATCCGCCGGATCATGTCCGGCTTGTCGGTGTAGGTGGGCACGACCAGGTTGGTCACCTCGAACCACACGCCTTCGCGTTTCAGGGTTTTAAGCGTGTCTAATACGGGCTGCAGCTTGCCGGAGTTAAGATCGCGATAGATTTTCTCGTCGAAGCTTTTTAGATTCACGTTGGCGGCATCGATGTACTTGCACAATTCCATAAGCGGCTCGTCCTGGATGTAGCCGCAGGTGATCCAGCAGTTTTTGACGTTTTTCGCCCGGGCGGCCTTGGCGATGTCGATCATGTACTCGAACCAGGCGTTGGGCTCGGAGTAGGTGTAGGCGATCGAGGGGCAATCGAAATACTTTGTCATGGCCACCACGTCGTCGGGGAACATGCTTAAGCGGTCGAGATCTTCGGAGCTGAGCGAGTTGAGCCTAAGCGGGGTGAGAATCATGGGTTCGCCGCGCGGATCCTTGGTTTCCTCGGGCTTGCGCTGGGAAATGTCCCAATTCTGGCAGTTCAGGCAGCGGAACCCGCACCCGGCCGTGGCCAGCGAAAATACGCTGGTGCCGGGCAAAAAGTGGAGGAGCGGTTTTTTCTCGATGGGGTCCAGATGGAAAGCGCAAGGATTGGCGTACGCCAGGGTATAGAGTTTGCCGTCCTTGTACACGCGATTGCGGCAGTGGCCGCGGTCCTCGGGTTCCAGCACGCATTCGTTGGGGCAGAGCTTGCAAAGGATGTTCTCACCCGGTTTCAGATAATGCCGGGCCTCTTGAACCCAGCCGCGTTTTTGCCACAGTTCCCAGAGCTTGCCCGATGGGGCGTCGCCTTTGAAAACCCCGGACGTGGAATCGGCTTTGGTTTGCCGGGTAAGAAAAAAAACGGCCGATCCGCCACATGCCAGGCAGGCCAATCCGGCTGCGCCGTACTTCAGCGCATCCCGACGAGAGAAAGAGGTCCCCTCTCCCTTTGGGAGAGGGTTAGGGTGAGGGCTATCAGACGGATTTAAGTGGCGGTCCAATAATGAATTTGGCGTTTTCACACGATCGGCCCTCACCCCCTGCCCCTCTCCCGCGACAGGCGAGGGGAGTGATTCTTGTAAGGACTCTAACGGCAGTTCTTGTTCTTGCTCTTTATCCATCCCCAACGCCTGAAACTGAAGTAAACGGTGATCGATACGTGGATCAGAAAAACTGCCACCAGCGGCCAGTCGAAAAGTTGATGGATGTACAAGGCCGTTTGCAAATCCATCCATCGGCTCATTCCGAGCTTGCCGCACAGGGCAAAACCAGTCAATATATATAATAACATCAAAAGCAAGAGCAGCCAAGCACTAACTCGGGTGGTCTTCAGCAGGTAATAATGGATGTTTTTTTTTGGCATGATTTGGTGCGTCAAATAATGTTTAGCCCCGGCACTCGATATTTTATTTGCCGGATATAATCATCACTGCCGCGCTAAAAAAATTCAAGCCCGCGGCCAACAAGCACACTACGGTTACGCCCAGGACTGGAATGAGCAAGGTGCTGACCAGCAATGCCCCCAGTGCCGCGCCGATGTAATCGGCCGTGTAAAGCCGGGCGGCAGTGGAGGTAACGTCTTGGAATCCGACCTTGCCGGCCAAGGGAAATTCCATGCCTACCAGCACAGCCAGCAGTAGAGTCATCACTGGGACCGCGGGCCACGAAATCCAGGCGATTGTCGGCGATTCGCTTTTACCCAAAACAATCAAGATATAAGGGACGCAAAGGGAATATATCGTAATAGCCAATGCCAGAGCGGCCAGGTGATTTCGTCCGAAGCGCGGCAGCAACCGGTTCATGGCCAGCGATCCGATTCCCAGCCCTAGCATAAACATGGTAATTATCAGCCCGACTTGATGATAAACGCAGCCGTGGAGGATCTGGAATCCCAGCAACAAGACTACTTCCAGGGCCGAGGCGGCAAATCCGCCGGAAAAAATCGCCAGCGGCACCGGACGCAACCGCGCCAGGTAGATTATCAAAATGACTACCAATCCGGCTTCGAACAATCCGAAGCGGAGAGTGAATTGACTGATCCAATAGCGGAGGTGATAGAAATACAAAATGGGATTGAAATCTTCGTTTGTCGGCGCTTGGTCCGAGAGCACGCGGCGGACGTCGGCCATGCGGTCGGGGGTGAGCATGGCATTTAGATAGCTGCGGTTGACCAGCCGGGTGGGGATTCCCGCCTGCTCGATGCGATCGGCCACGGCCGTGGTTAATCGGCCGTCGGAAGCAAGGAAGAAATTTCGCGTGCCCGGCAGGATCAACACATTTTTATAGACCTGCGCCAAGGTGCGATCGGCCACGGCGATCAGCCTGGCCAGTTCCTTGCTGATAGAAGCCTCGTAACCGCCCAGCGAGAACGACAGCACGCCGTCCAGGGCAAGGACGCGATGCACCTGATCGAAAAACTCCCTGGTGTACAGGCGATTGATCTGAGAGGTGGATGGGTCCGGGGCGTCTACGATCACGACGTCGTAGCGGCGGCCGGTTTGTTTGACGTACTGCCGGCCGTCGGCGTTGATCACGTGGATTCTGAAATCGTTTAATTGTTCAGGCAGAAAGCGGCGGGCGACTTCGAGGACCAGCGGATCGAGTTCCACGTAATCCACAACAGCCGCCGGATACTTCAGTATCTCCCGAGCCGTGCCCGATGCCCCGCCGGAAATGAGCAGAACATTTTTTGCATCGGGCCGCTGGGCCATGGCATAGTGAACGGTTTCCTCGACCTGCTCGATATTATGGGTGGAAAACAACGGCAGGCCGTTTTCGATGAAATTATATTGGCCGGCGTCCTTGGTCACGACCAACATTCCGTAGGGCGACGCGCCATGATAAACGACTTTCTGCTCGCCATACTGGAGATTACAGGTGATATCATCAAGATTATAAATGGCCGCCGCAGCAATCAAGCCCGCCGCGAGCAGCGCAGAGGCGATTGCCGGCAGTCGCCGCCGGGCGCTGAGGGCGACTAACGCGGCGATCGCCAAGTTCAAAACGGCCGGGAAATATAGGATGCCGAAGTGGCTGAAAACACGGATCAACACGAAAGTGAACAGGATTCCGCCCAGCACGCCGCCGAGATTATCGAAAAAATATACTTGTCCGATGCTATTTTGTCCCCTCTCCGGGCACCGCGCCAGCGGTCGGGAGAGGGTTAGGGTGAGGGAGCCCTCACCCCATGCCCCTCTCCGGGCACCGACGGGCACCATGCATAGCATGGTCGGTTGGTCGGGAGAGGGGAGTATATCTGTAAAGAAATCCCGGTCCGATGCCGCCGCCATGCAGGCCAGGGTCAAGAGGTAGCCGGTTGCCAGGCAATAAGGCGCCATAAGCGCGAAGCAGCTTGCCACGGTTTCGGTCAGACCCGCCTCGGCCCCGCGGATGAACACGACGTTTCGTAAAGTTCTTAGCAGAAATACGTCGGCCAGCGGCACCAGGGCAATGAGAATTTCCAACAGCACAAAGAGCGTAATCGGCGATTTTAGCCAGGAGGCGGTTTTGCCCAGGGCCGAACCGATGCCCGTAAGCAACATCCAATTTCCCAGCACGATCCCGAAAATCAACTCATTGCCCGAAAACGCGGCGAGCAACTCGCGCATGAGCACAAGTTGGGTCATGAAGGCCGAAACCCCGAACGAGGATACGGCCAAAAACAAGATGTGCCGGGGAACCATCGGGCAAAATGCGTCATGCGCGGCCGGTTGCATATAAGGGTTCAGGGGGCAGGGTTCAGGGTTCAGGATTCCGACGATGGCATGGGAGCGGATTTTATTTATTAAATGTCATGTTAGCAATGTTGTATTCTTCGTTTAGCCCGGGAGCTTACTCCGGGAGTTCTTGCTTCAAATACAAGTGTGTATCCCTATTTTATTTCCGATTCCTTGAAGGCCTCGACTTGGTAGATTAGCACGGAAGTGCCTTGCTCTCGCCAGGCCGAGGCGCCGAGTCCGGCTTTCTGGGCCAGGTGATTGAGGAAGTCCGTTTTGTCTGGAATTTGTTCCCAGACCTGGGGCAAGAAGGTTGCTTGGCTCCTTCCCATTATCAGCACGACGCCGTCCTTGCCGGGGCGGAGTTTTTGCACTAAATCGTCGGACGATTTAAAATCCAGGCGGCGGGGGATGGTCAATACGCTGATTTCGATCTGGATGTCTTTTAATTCCTCGGAACGGACGGGCTTAAAGCGGGGATCTTCCAGCGCGGCCGCCCGGGCACGGCTGATGACGGCTTGATATAGCGGCTCTTCGGGAAAGATGCTGCCGATGCACCCGCGCAGGTCGTTGTTTTTCGTAAGCGTGACAAAGCAGGCCCTGGCGCTGCGGAGATTTTCGGAAACAATTGCAGCATCCACTTCCGGCGGACTATCGCCGTTTGTAACGCGCGTTATGGTCTTGCGGGCCAATTCCAGGAGGAACTTCCGTTGGTCGGCGGAGAACTCTTGCTTGTCGGTTGGCCGAGGTTTTTCGGCCGATGCGCTTTCATTGGCATCGGGCTGATAAAAAGCAATTGCCGCGTAGCCCACGACCCGATCTTTGTTACCTGACGTATCGCCGCTGTTGCGACAATCGAGCAGCTTGGCCTTCCAGCCTTTTTGCCTGGCGATTTCCATCAGCGTGAGGATGGGCACTTTGCCGCATGCCTCTTCCCGTTCCATTTCCTTGATGTCCAGATCGCATATCGATCGCACGCAACCGGTATCCAGTTGTTTGGCTATTTCATAAGGGTAATAATGGCTCAAGTCGGAACTGACGACCACCAACGTGCGGTCGTCAAGAAATTTCAGCAGGACTTTTGCCACGGCCTCTGGATCGACGTTGCCGTAAACCACGGGCACTATGCTGAATTTCTTGAGCGTGCGTTGCAGGAATGGCAATTGCACTTCCAGGGAATGTTCCCAGGTGTCGGGCTGGTCTTCGCCGAAGGCCGGCAGATCCTTGGGCGATTGACGCCAGAAATCGGGACGGCGAACTTCGCAGGGCGGATTGACGGCAAAGGGCTTGATCTTCGCCAGTTCGGCGTTTTTGGGAGAAATGGGGATCAGTCCCAAAGGGGTTTCGTAGGCGTCCGCATCAGATAGGGCGGCGCCCTGGAATAGTGCGTAATGGCTGGGGCCGAGAACGATGACGGTATCGAAATCGCAACCTACCAGTTGCTTGTACGCCGAGGCCGCGATCTTGCCCGAGTATTCGTAGCCCGCATGTGGACAAATCAGTGCCCGGAGGTTTTTGATCGGCTCGTGCTTTGCCTCGGCCAGGTACTCGTCGATCAGTTTTGTTAGATCGGTTTCGGCCTTAGGATAGAAAAGCCCGGCAACCGCCGGCCCGCGGATTTTTTCGAGAGACTTGGCCGGTTTGGCATCGGTAGGCTGAGTGGATTGGATTTGGGATTGCGCCGGTTGCCGGCCGCAGCCGATAAGGGCAAAGAGAATTGCCGGTCCAATAAGCCGGCGAAAAAAGGCGTTCATGACACACCCCACATAAATAACAAGAGGTGGGACTCGGTATATTTAGAGCCTATTCCAAAACAGTATTCGTCATTCTGAGCGAAGCGAAGAATCTAGAAGGAACACAATGGCAAAAATGGGTACTATGGGACTGCAACCAAGATCCTTCGCTACGCTCAGGATGACTTTTGGGATAGGCCCTTACAATAAATTGTAAAACCGCAAGCGGTTTGTAGGTATTTTTCTTCCTCTCTATGTATGATGCGCGATCCGGGGCGGTTTGACAAGGAAAGTTACAATCGCGGCCATTATCAGCAAGGCGGAAGCGATGTAATAAGCATAAGCGTATGTTTGATAAATGTCGTGAAGCTTGCCTGCCATTAAAGGGAGTGTAAGCCCGCCTACACCCCATGCGGTGAACACCGCGCCGTAATTTACGCCAAAGTTTTTCAGGCCGTAATAGTCCTTGGTAATAGAAGGAAAAAGCGATAGGTTTGCCCCATAGTTAGCGCCTATGAGTGCCGAAATCAGTGCCATTACCGATGCCCAAGCCAAGAATGATCCTGAATGCGCATGGTGCAAGATCATAACCATGACGGCTTGCATAACAAAAAAACTGAACATGGTGGTTTTGCGTCCCAGCTTGTCGGAAAGAACGCCGGCAAGAACCCGGCCGGCGCCGTTGCCTACGCCGAGTGCGGCAACCAGCAGAAAACCCAATTTAAGCCCTGCCTGTTCATTGGCAATGGCAGAGAGCTTGGAAATGACCATCAATCCAGCTCCGGCACCGCAATAGTACATGAACCATAAAAGATAAAACTGCCAAGTACATACCATTTCCCGAGGTGAGAAGTCTTCTTTTTTGGCGTTTGGACCGGGGGCGGTTTTGGGCACTGAGCCGACAGGTACGTAGCCTGCGGGTGGTGACACCAATAATTGCGATAAACCCACCACCACGATCATAAATGAAATGCCGAGGATCAGCATCGTATGAGGAAGTTTAAAGGTGTAAATCAACCATGTTGTCAGAGGTGCGGCATAAACCGAGGCCAAGCCAAACCCGGCCACCACAATGCCCGCGATCAATCCGGTCCGTTTGGCGGAAAACCATTTTACCGCCGGCGGAGTAGCCGAGGCATAACCGAAACCGATCCCCGCGCCTGCCAAAATTCCAAACCCCAAAATATATCCTAAAAACGAAGTGGTGAAGCTCGCAAAGATCATGCCCGCCCCAACCAGCAAACCGCCGATGGTGGCGACGATCCGCGGTCCAATGCGGTCCTGAAGCCCGCCAGCGAGGACCATCATCCAGCTGAACATCAGACACGCGACCGCATAAGGCCAGGATTTTTCAGTCTCTTTCCAATCCCAATCCGCGGGAATATCCTTGCTGATGACGCTCCAGGTGTAAAGTATGCCCAAGGCCAGATTGATGCCCACCGCGGCCGCGGTTACGCGAACTCCGTGATTCTTAACTGGTTGGTCCATAATAAGCCGGTCCTTTTGGAAAGAGAGTTTTTCAAGAATAAGGCGGATTGTAGCATAGACAAGGAAAGACCACCAGATGAGGATAATCAGAAAAACACCGGGCACGAGTGCCCGGGCTAAACTTTAAAAATCCGCCCTGGGCTATTATAATGATCCATCCGTGAAAACCGATTTGAGAACCGAGCATGGACATTACACAACTTGGCGAACTGGCGGCGATAGGCACGGCGTTTTTGTGGACGCTCTCGGCCTTGGCGTGGACTTCGGCGGGCAAAGACATGGGCGCCTTGGCGATGAGCTTTATCCGCCTAATTATTACCTGCGTTTATTTGTCGATATACGGGATATTCCATGGATCGGCGTTGCCGCTTAATGCCGACGGCGAAACATGGCTGCTATTGGCGGTTTCGGGGCTGTTCGGATTTTTCATTTCCGACGTCTGCCTGTTCAAGGCATTCCTGTTGATCGGTCCGAGACTTTCGCTTTTGATCCAATCGCTGTCGCCGCCGCTATCGGCGATTATCGCCTGGATTTTTTTAGGCGATAAACTTCTGCTGAAAGATTGGATCGGCATGGCAATTACTCTGTCCGGAGTGATTTGGGTCATACTCGAACGCCCGGAAACGCCCGAGGAACACCGACGCAGGCGCCATATCGCGCGGGGCGTTTTTTTGGCCGTGGTAGCCGCCGTGAGCGGCGCCATCGGGCTGGTGTTTTCTAAAAAAGGGATCGGCAACTACGATGCCGCCGCCGCGACTTACATCCGCATCATCGGCGCCCTGGCCGGATACGCGGTGCTGCTGACGTTGGTCTGGCGCTGGCCGATGGTTTTCAAGGCGGTCCGGCTGCGCCGGGCAATGGGTATCTTGATGTTCGGCTCATTCGTGGGACCTTTTTTGGGCGTGATACTGTGCATGGTGTCCCTACGCTATTGTCACACCGGCGTGGTATCCACAATTATTAACACCATGCCCGTGCTGATCCTGCCCTTTATCATCGTGTTGTATCACGAAAAAGTTAGCCTCCGCGCCGCCGGCGGGGCCGTGCTTTCGGTGCTGGGAGTGGCTATGCTGGTGTTGTGAAACAGGGGAAGGGTGACGGATAAGGATGAAGGATGAGGGATGAAGGATGAATTACCTATTGAATCCGCTTGTGATTTTGCAATTTAATATTGTTTTTTTCATCCTTCATCCCTCATCCTTTATTCCTTCGGCTCCGCGTGGATCACCACCCTGCCCAGCTTGGGAATATGTGCACGCAGGTAGTCTTCCAGGCGGACGGTGAAATCGTGGGCGTCGACGATGGGAGTGGCGGGCTGAAGAGTGCAATGCAGCGACACGGACAGTTCCGGGCCGGTTTGTTGCACTATGATGTCGTGGGGATGAAAACGGGTTTTTGTTTCGTTTTGGAAGCGGACGAGAAATTTGTGGATCAAAAGTTCGCCGGCCGACTGGGAACGGACCGTAGCGGCGGAGTCTCCGGCGGGTTCCAGGTGCGTGACGATCCGCTGCAGGCCGGGGATGGCCTCGCGCAGGGCACGTTCGAAATCGCTGGCTTGGCGATGGGCTTCCTCCAATAGCAACGATTCGTTTACCTCCAGGTGCAATTCCAGCCAGCGCTGGCGGTTTTCTTCGTAAATGCGCACCCCGTGCGCGCCCAGGCCGTGGCGCGCGGCCAGCAGGCGGACTTTGGTGGTGATATCTTCATCGCTGGTTATGGTAGGCTCGACGTGGACCACGACGTCGGCCTTGGGCAATATGGAGCGAACGGCGGCTTCGGCCTGGTTGGCGATATCGTGGGTTTGTTCAAAGGCCGCGGCTCGGATGACGGCCAGGGTCACGTCGGCAAAGACTTCCGGCCCGCTGCGCCGCAGCCGGACCTGGCGGACATCGGCAACGCCGGGCACGGAGCGGACGGCGGCTTCCACTTGTTCTTGCATCCCTTTGGGTACGCTGTCCAACAGGTCGGCGACAGTTTTTTTGCCCAGTTGCAGGCTTACCCAAACGACGATTCCCGCCACGCCCAGGGCGGCCACTGAGTCGGCCTGAATCAACCACGGGTGGCCGAATCTCTTGCCTACCAGCACGCCGACAAGCCCCAGCAACACCACCATGGAGGACCAGACGTCGGTGGAAAAGTGCAGGGCGTCGGCCTCGAGGGCCTGGCTGGCGTATTTATCGGCGGCCCGTTTCAACGCCCGGGATCGGGAAATGTCGATGATGATCGA
The DNA here is from genome assembly GCA_050011795.1 of Thermoguttaceae bacterium. GTDB lineage: Bacteria > Planctomycetota > Planctomycetia > Pirellulales > Thermoguttaceae > JBEKIK01. The sequence goes on from JBEKIK010000002.1 coordinate 15,398, forward strand.
GACGAACACCACCAAAAAGGCCCAAATATTCAGATCAACCTCTACTTTGGCGCGGAAAAACAATCGTTCCACGGCTTCATAAATAATCCACAAACAAGTGACCAGGAGCAGGAAGGTCTCGAACAGGGCGGAAATATTTTCGAACTTGCCGTGTCCGTAGGTGTGTTCGCGGTCGGCAGGCAGGCTTGAAATGCGGACCGCCCAGAGCGTGATCGCGGCGGCGACCATATCCAGTCCGGAATGGGCGGCCTCGGAAAGAATGCCCAGGCTGTTGGTCCAGTAGCCGACTACGATCTTGAAAGCGGTCAGAAGCAGCGCTGCCAGCAGCGAGGCCGATGCCACGCGGCGCTTGTCTTTATCGGCACGCGAGAGATCGTATTGGAAAGGCGGGCTGGTCATGCAAAAGCGCCCCCCACGCCGAACGGCACTTGCAACTCGTGGAATAAATGTTTTATGACAAGTTTAGCCGCGGCACTTGTGCCGCGGGTAATGGATAAATTCATCCCCACAAGTGCCAGTGCTAAATATGGATTATTGTTTTGGTTTTTGTTTTTCGCGTTCGGTCGCCCGCCAGGCCAAGGCAAGCATTATTACTCCGAAGATTAGCGACGCGATGCCGGACCAGAGATTGATGTTGATTCCCATCGAAACCTTATATATTTCCTCGGAATT
>JBEKIK010000003.1:0-14713 GCA_050011795.1 Thermoguttaceae bacterium
AGCCTATTTATTATATTGCCCCGTCTGCGCGATAAGCATTCTGCTTACGGGATCTCGCATGGGATTCATTGTTGTGTGTGCCATGGGGGCGATGGTCGGTTTTATTTATTTGCTAAAGCGCCCCGTTTTCACCATTGGCTCGACTCTATTGGCGGGCGTGATCTTCTTGTTTCTTTTTCCGAAAATCATGCCTGAATCAACCTGGGAACGATTGACCAAGACTAGGGATGAACTTCAGACCGGAACCTGGTCCGGCCGGATAATAATTTGGGAGGCCGGCTTTGCTCTATTCCAGCAGTATCCGGTGCTGGGGACAGGTAGTGGTACAGCTCTTCGGGTGATTGGGCAAGCGCTTGGCGCTTCGAGGCCAATAGCCGCACATAATACTTATCTTAGCATGTCGGTTGAGCTAGGGGTTGTGGGGCTTCTTTTGTTTATGTCCATACTAATAGTAGCGTTAATCTATACCTTTAAAATGCCTTTCCGTGAGCGATATACTTGGAGTATCATCCTTATCAGTTGGACTTTATGCGCCTTCGCAGGTAGTTTGGAAGACGAAAAACTCCTTTGGCTCATACTGGGACTGATCGCCTGCCAATTTGCGACTTTCACGGAAAAGGGCGTCGCGAAAATACGGGCTGAACCTTTAGGCACTCTTGGCCCGGGACGTCAACTTCTGGTCAGACCGCGATGGGGAAACACTAGGGGCACATGAAACGCCGTCTGGCGGCTACGGCGGAATTTTGGCGAGGAAATGAGTATGTGCGGATTTATTGGGATCTGGCTAGAACAGGGAAAGGTCAGTGATCGGCTATCCGAGTATGTGTGTAAGATGGCCGATAGGTTAATCCACCGTGTCCTGGACGATTCCGAAATGTGGCTGGATGCATACCCTGGATTGGCTCCGGCATTCCGCCGTCTCTCGAATATAGATCTATCTCCTCGGGGCCATCAACCATTGCAATCGGCCAAGATTTACCATACAATGGCATTAACGCCGTTATTATAAATTCTCATTGCTGCGCCTTGATCGGAATATTCCTTTTAATGACGAAAGTTATCGAAGTATATTTTCTGACGTACTCTGTTTGAATAGGCTCTCAATAGTGTCTCCGGACGTTTATTATACCCAGTGCGATCCGCGTTATAGTGCGGTGCCCCTTCAAGCGGATGATCCTCTACGCGGCATATTACGGTCGCTATGGCGTGCCTACGGCAACGATCCGGATAATCCGTTGCAACCGTATCTCTCCCCTGGCGGCAGTGTGGTAATCAAGCCGAATTGGGTTTCGGAAATTAATCGCGGGAGTGGCAACTTGGATTGCCTGGTCACTCATCCGAGCATTATTCAATGCGTTATGGAAGACTGTGCGAAAGCTTTGGAAGGGCGAGGGCGAATCATCCTTGGAGACGCGCCCATCCAAGGATGCAATTTTGAATCGCTCACGCAAACCCTTCACTTGCGTGAAGTCGTGGAGTCGGTAAAAAAGAATTATCCTCAACTCGACATCAGAATCAACGATTGGCGGCTCACGGTAATTGATCGCAAATTGCACTCCGCCAAGGGCAATCGCGTGCAATATCACAGACAGTCCTTTCGCGATGAATCCCCGGCGATTATGGAAAACTACGTCAAGTTGGATCTCGGCAAAGGCAGCTTCCTCGAGGAAATATCCGATTATGCCGATCGCTTTCGCGTGACGATGTATAAACCAAGTCTGCTTTTGGCGCACCATCGTCCCGGAGTGCATCAATATCTCGTACGCAAGGAGGTGCTGGATGCCGACTTGCTGGTGAATCTTGCGAAGATGAAGACGCACCAAAAGGCGGGGCTCACCGGAGCCATGAAAAACTTGGTCGGCGTAAACGGCCACAAGGAATATTTGCCGCATCATATCAAGGGATCTTATACCGCCGGGGGAGATTCTTACCATCAGAACAATTATTTCATGTCCTGGGCCGAAGACCTATACGACCGGTGGTGGGAACAAGAAAACGAATTGAGCGATTGGCAAAGGTGGTCTTATCAGAAGCGATATTTCATATTGCGCGCACTTGCACGATTGACGGGAGCAAAACACATTTCGTTCGGAAGCTGGAGCGGCAACGAAACTATTTGGCGGATGACGCTCGATTTGAATCACCTGCTATATTTTGGATCGCATCGCCCCAAACGGATCATCAATATCATCGATGGAATCATTGCCGGCGAAGGCAATGGCCCGTTGGCGCCGAATTCCAAAAAATCCGGTCTGTTATTGTTGGGAGACAATCCTGCCTATTTGGATGCCATACTGGCTCGCCTGATGGGATACAATATCGCTAGGATACCGACGGTCTATCACGCTATCAATCACCGGATGTCGAAGTTCGGCGGCCTCTTTCTCGATGAGTTACCCATTTATCGAGTCGCCGAAAACGGCACTAAGATGCCAATAAAATGGCGTGAAATCGAAAGTTTGAATTTTGTTTCTCCCCCGCATTGGCAACGGGCACAGATTCCCCGCGTACATTGACCACCCGCCGCGGATTTTGAATACTTTTGGATCCTTTGAAAGGTATAATTAATCATCATGCTCCTTGCCATTCATCAACACTCCGGCAGTTACTCGGATCGCTGGATCGAGTACTGCAACGGACGCGGAATTCCCTTTCGCGTGGTCGATTGTCGGAAAAGCGATGTTATTTTCCAACTACGGGGCGTCGATGCCTTGCTATGGCATTGGAGCCAAGACAGCGTAGAGGATCAACTTATTGCCCGTCAAGTTATTTCCGCGGCTCAACACATGGGGCTGGTGGTGTTTCCAAACGCCATTACCAGTTGGCATTTTGACGATAAAATTGCCCAAAAATATTTACTTGAGGCTGTGCAAGCACCTCTTGTTCCCAGCCACGTATTATTAAATGAAGCCGAGGCATTTGATTGGATAGAAAAAGCCACCTATCCTCAAGTGTTCAAACTGCGTTGCGGAGCGGGTGCGGATAACGTGCGCTTGGTGAGAAACAAAAAAGAGGCTCGCTACTGGTGTGAAAGGATGTTTGGGCGAGGCGTTCCCAGCATTTCCAGTGGATACTTTGCGGATTTTAAGACTCGCGCAAGAAGAGTCAAGAATTTCAAAGTTTTCATCGAGAAGTTCAAACGAATGTTCAAGGTCATCAGGAACAATTCGATGGCACGCCGAATGCTCCCTATGCAGAAAGGATATGTGCTTTTTCAAGACTTTATGCCGGACAACGAATTCGATGTGCGAGTCTCGGTCATTGGCGGCAGGATATTCTCCTTTCTCCGTTTGAATCGGCCGGGGGATTTTCGCGCCTCGGGAAGCGGCCGGATTGTTTACGATCTGAACAAAATCGACCATCGATGTCTGAAAATCGCCCTTGAAATAACCCGACATATCGACGCACAATGCATGGCCTTCGATTTTCTGTTTACAGCCGAGAAGGTTCCTTGCATCTGCGAAATCAGTTACGGCTTCTTGTCGAAGGCAGTGTACGATTGCCCGGGCTATTGGGATGAACACTTAAACTGGCACGAGGGACATTACTGGCCCGAAGACTTGATTTTGGAGGATATTATAACAACTGTTCAACAAAAGGAGTAGGAGAGATTACAAAGTTTTTCTGAGATTCAACGATGATCCCACTTGTGTTTGTTGCCAGCCGTGAACGGCGAGAGCTTCCTTGGATGTTGTATCGATATCCGGATCGAGTACCCCACCGATGTGTCGATAGACGGCACGGATTCCTTCAAGCGAATATTATGATGTCTTTGTGGAAAAGGTTTCAACTCAGCGAGTTTCAATTGCATTCGCGGTTATGGCTTGTTCTTATGTTTCAGGCGTGGAAGGAACGATGGCTGTCTTGATATTCATTAGGAGATAAGGCTCGCATCAATGAGAGTATTGTGCATGATCGACGACTTGGGGGCAGGCGGCGCTCAACGGCAACTATGCACCCTGGCGGTGCTGCTGAAGCAGCTGGGAATGGACGTTTCAATGTTGGTGTATCATCCCAAAGATTTTTATTTGCCGATCATTCAGCAGGGGGAGATCGAGTACAAATGCATCGAGGACCCTTCCATTCCGCAGCGTTTTTTGTCCTTGCGTCGAGAATTGCGCCGCGGAAATCAAGACGTGGTGCTGGCGTTTCTCCCCAGTCCCGTGCTCTATGCCGAGTTTGCCTCGATCCCCACACGCAAATGGGGGCTGGTCGTTTCGGAACGGTCGGCCGAGCCTGGGAGCCAGCGCGGCTGGCGTAGTTGGTTTCGCTTCGGGCACCTTATGGCCGACTATATTACCGCGAACTCCCACACCAATCGATTAATGATCGAGAAATCGGTTCCCGCTTTAAAAGGACGAGTTATCACCGTCTATAATTCCGTCGACTTCGATCTGTTTTCTCCCGGTAAGCCTGCCGTGAGGGAGGATAAAAATCGCTTGCGGTTCGTCGTGGCGGCGAAGTTTCGTGCGTTAAAAAATCCAGTGCTGTTGATGGAAGCCTTTGCATTGGTAAAAAGAAAAGAGCCTTTATTGAATCTTAGCCTGGATTGGTACGGTACGCCGCCCGGCAAAACGGCTCCCCTGGAAGACCACGTTGCGTATAAAAAGGTAATTGATAGCATTGATAAATATTCACTTCAGGATTGCATCAAGTTACGTCCGCCCATTTTGTTCATAGCTGACATATATCGAAATGCCGATGCCGTCATTTTGCCTTCATTTTACGAGGGATTGTCGAACGTCGTTTGTGAGGCTATGGCTTGCGGGCGGCCTGTTTTGATGAGTAACGTCTCCGACGCGGGAAATCAGGTTCGGCAAGGATATAACGGTATTTTGTTCGACCCAAGTTCGGTTGCGGACATCGCGAACTCCATCTTGCATTTTGCCGATCTGACTCAATCAGAAAAGGATCTAATGGGAAGACATGGCCGTGAAATGGCGGAACAGATGTTCGATCCTTCTTTGGTTGCGGCCAAGTACGCGGAGATCCTATCCGCCGCCGCTCAACGTAAAAGAATATCCATCGACCATTGGGTGCCGCAAGTGCCCGAATCGGCCAAGGCTTTTTTTAGACACTAGTTTATAGCATGAACAATAATGAAAGCATTCATCCCGATAAACTTAAAGTTTTGATTGCGACCGCGTTGCCCCCGCCCGATCACGGTGGGATTGCCTCTTGGGCGCGGAATCTCCGCGGCCAATTGAGTAAAGATCCGGACATTGAACTGACTTTCGTCGATACCACGGTCCATTATCGGTCGCCGGTCAATTCATTCCTCGGCCTTCGATTGGTCGGCGGATTGATCCAAGGGCTGCGCGACACCTGCCGAATCTATAAAAAAATGAAGGCGAATCGCCCCAACCTGCTTCATCTGACCACCAGCGGCGGACTGGCCACGCTTAAGGACCTGATCATACTTACGATTACCAGGCGGCTGGGCGTGCCGAGTGTTATTCATTATCACATGGGGCGATTGCCTGGAATTATCGAGAGGGCGGGGATTGAATGGAAACTGACGCGCCGGACCATGCGAATGGCCGATGTCGTGATCCCCTTGGACAAAACTTCCGAGTCGGGCATCAAGGCCGCATTGCCGGAACTGAAGGTAGTGAAACTTCCCAACATGGTCGAAATCGACGTGATCGACCAAATACGCCGCCAAGGCCCCCCGTCGCCGCCCTGTCCCGAGGGTTGCGCTCGGCTGGTATATGCCGGGCACGTCATTCCCAAAAAGGGATTGCGCGAATTGGTTTTGGCATGTGTGCAAATTCCCGAGTATCCGATAGTATTGGATATTGTCGGTCCCTTCGGCGCCGGATTCAAAAAACAACTCATGGAAATCGCCTCTCGGGCGGGGCGAGGGAACTGGCTGAACTTTCTCGGGTGGATGGAACGCGGCGAGGCGATTCGGCATATCGCTCATGCCGACATATTCGTATTGCCCAGCTATACCGAAGGAATGCCTAACGTCGTTTTGGAGGCGATGGCTTGCGAGCGGGCGATTTTGAGCACCACCGTCGGGGCAATGCCGGAGATGCTTGATATCGGCGGACCGGGAGAATGCGGAGTGTGCGTACCGCCCCGAAACGCGGACGCGCTGGCCGATGCAATCCGCAATCTGCTCCAAAACCCACAACTACGCGATCAATTGGGACGCAAAGCCCGGCAACGTGTCGTGCAAGTTTATTCCGTGCCGATTGCCTGCGGGCTACTGGTCGACTTATGGCGGTCCGTGAGTAAATAAGGTAAAAATTCATTAGTTAGCAAAGAAAGACTTACTACATTGAAAACTTTAGTTACCGGCGGAGCGGGATTTATCGGCTCCAATCTTGTGCGGTTGTTGCTCGAAAACGGACACCAGGTTGTGGTGCTCGATAATTTGTCTTCCGGTTACCGTAAAAATCTGGATCTGTTTCCTCAAGTGCAATTTGTCGAGGGCGACGTCCGCGACGCAGCCGCCGTGCTTCGATGTGCGGCAGGGGTGGAGGTGATCTTCCACATGGCGGCCTCGGTCGGTAACACCCGCTCCATCGAGCACCCCATCGAAGACGCCGAAATCAACGTGTTGGGCACTTTACGGGTGCTCGAGGCGGCGCGGAACTCAGGCGTGCGCAAAGTGGTGTTCTCCTCCTCGGCCGGCATCTTTGGCGAACTTAAGACCCTGCCCATTCGCGAAGATCACCCTATTGAGCCCGATTCCCCTTATGGCGCCACCAAGCTCGCGGCGGAAAAGCTCTGCCTGGTCTATGCCAAGCTTTATCCGCTGGAAGCGGTGTGCCTGCGGTACTTCAACGTTTACGGCGTCAACCAGCGGTACGACGCCTATGGCAACGCGATACCTATTTTTGCGCACCGTATTTTGCACGGTGAACCCGTGATAATTTTCGATGACGGCGAGCAGACTCGCGATTTCATCAATGCCCGCGACGTGGCCAAGGCGAACTACCTGGCCGGGCTTTCCCGGGGAATTTCCGGGCCGTTCAATATAGGCAGCGGCACGCGGATTACAATCAACCGGCTGGTGGAGTTGCTTTGCCAAGTCAGCGGCATTCGGGCGCGGGTGGAGCACGGCCCGCCCCGTAAAGGCGACGTGCGCGACAGCATGGCGGACATTTCGTCGGCGAAAAACACTTTTGGTTTCCAACCGGACGTTCGATTGGAAGACGGTCTTGCCGAGTATATGGACTGGGCCAAGAAAGAAAAGGTGTAGCATCGTGCGCACGAATATGAAAATCATGACGATTCTCGGCACAAGACCGGAAATTATCCGCTTGTGCCTGATCCTCAAGCGCCTGGACGCCCTATGCGAGCACGTCCTGGTGCACACCGGCCAGAATTACGCCGACAGGCTTAATCGCATTTTCTTCGAGGATTTGGGCCTCCGGCGCCCGGATTATACCATCGATTCGAAGTCAGAGTCTTTCGGCGGGCAGTTGGGCGTTATTCTCCGCGAAGTGGAACAATTACTGTCAAGCGTCCGACCCGACCGGGTCTTAATCCTCGGCGACACCAATACCGGCCTGTCCTCGATCGTGGTCGAGCGGATGGGCATTCCGGTCTATCACATGGAGGCCGGCAATCGCTGCTTCGACCCGAAAGTGCCCGAGGAAAAAAATCGCCGAATAATCGATTCCATTTCAACTTATAACCTCCCTTATACCCCGGGCAGCCGCGATAACTTGATCCGCGACGGCGCGAACCGGCAAAGGATATTCGTCACGGGCAACCCGATTTATGAGGTAATTACGCATTTTCGCGACAGGATCGAGCAAAGCGACGTCCTCGGCCGCCTCGGATTGGCGGCGGAGAAGTTCGTGCTCGTAACGGCCCATCGCACGGAGAACGTCGACGTCGAACGCCGCTTGCGGAATATAATCGAATCCCTCGAGATCATCTCCGACGATTACGGCCTGGACGTCGTGCTAAGCTGTCATCCCCGCATGCGCAGCAAGCTGGAAAAATTCGGCGTTACGGTGCGGAATTCCCGCCTCAAGGTCTGCGAACCCTTCGGATTTTTGGACTTCGTGAAGCTCGAAACCAGGGCCCGCTGCGTGCTGACCGATTCCGGCACGGTGCAGGAGGAAAGTTGCATTTTACGGGTGCCGGCGGTAATAATCCGCGATTCCACGGAGCGGCCGGAAACCATCGAATGCGGCGCCGGCATGGTCTCCGGCCTGGAAACCGCCGATATCCTTCGCTGTTTCGCCGTGATGATGCAATCCGCTCGAGACTGGCAGCAACCGGTCGGCTATACTGACCCGAACGTCTCCGATAAAGTAGTAAAATATCTTTTAAGGTAGTTAAATGGCTAAAATCCTGATTCCCGGCGGGGCCGGTTACGTGGGCGGATACATGACCGACCTTTTAAGCCAAAACGGCGAGGATGTCGCCGTCTACGACAACCTGATCTACGAAAGCAGGTTCCTCAAAAACGTCCGTTTTATTTACGGCGACATCCGCGACCGGGAAAAACTCCGTAAAATCCTGCCCCAATTCGAGGTGGTAATCTGGTTGGCGGCCATCGTCGGCGACGGCGCCTGCGCGGTCGATCCCTTCCTTACCCAGTCCATCAACGAAGATACCGTGAAATGGCTCGTCGACAACTACTCCGGCATGATCATTTTTCCTTCCACCTGCAGCGTGTACGGCATCAATAACGAATTGATCGACGAGAGCGCGCCGCCCAATCCACTTTCCATGTACGCCATCACCAAGCTTGCCGCGGAGCAACACATTATAGCCAATCACAAAGATTATTTGATCTTTCGGTTGGGTACGTTGTACGGGATGGGAGACGAACATTCCCGCATCCGCCTGGACCTGGTTACCAACGTACTTACCCAAAAGGCCGCCTTCGGCGAGCCCTTGACCGTGTTCGGCGGCGATCAGTGGCGGCCGCTGATGCACGTCCGCGATGTCGCCGAAGCCACGCTGTTCGGCCTGCGGAAAAAAGTGACGGGACTTTTCAACCTATCCGCCGAAAACTACCGCATCCGCGAAATCGCCGAGAAAATCCGGAAAAGCATTCCAAACACAACCGTGGTCTATCAGGACATGAAATTCGAAGACCAGCGGAACTATCGGGTAACGTCCGAGGCATATCGCAATCTCGGCTGGTCGCCCAAACACACAATGGACGAAGGCATCCGTGAAATGTGCATGGTTATCAAGGAACAGCGGATCAAAAACCTCAGCGATCCCATTTATTACAACGCCCACTATCTAAATGAAAGGCACAGCAGGTTATGATGCCGGACGAACCGAAAATCCTCAATGGGGGCAAGGCCGTCGACGATCGGGGCTCGGTCTCGTTTGTCAACGAGTTCGATTTCGCCGGCGTAAAGCGGTTCTATCAGGTCGAGAACCACCAGGCGGGGTTCATCCGCGCGTGGCACGGCCATCGAAAGGAAGGCAAGTATATTTACGTGGCAGCCGGAACGGCCCTGGTGGGAGCGGTAAGCCTGGAAACCGAAAAAATCTCCAAGTTCGTTCTTTCCGCCGATACGCCCAAAGTCCTTTGGGTGCCGCCCAATTACGCCAACGGCTTTATGAATCTCCGTGAAAATACCGCCGTCATGTTCTTTTCCACGGCAACAGTGGAAGAAACCAAAGGCGACGATATTCGCTTTCCTTACAATAAATGGGATATTTGGCAAAAGGATTATCGATGAAAATCGCAGTTTTAGGCAGCACCGGCATGTTGGGCAACGCCGTGGGAAGTTGCTTCCTCCGGCACTACGGCGAGGATAATGTGTTTCTCTCATATCGCGACGGCCGGATGGCGTACGGCAAACAGCGGTTCGCCTTCGACCCCTTGGTGCAGCCGCTCGAGGCGATTCCCAAGTGCGACGTGCTGATCAACTGCATCGGCGTGACAAAGCCATTCATGAAGAGCAGCGCCGTCAATGCCATCAAAATCAACTCCCTGTTGCCCTGGCAACTGGCCGACTACTGTCAAGCCAACGGCATGCGGATGTTTCACATAACCACCGACTGCGTGTTCTCGGGCAAAGACGGCAACTACACCGAAAAATCGCCCCACGATGCACTGGACGACTACGGAAAATCGAAGTCCCTCGGCGAGCCGGATAATTGCATGGTCATTCGCACCAGCATCATCGGCGAGGAAATCCACAAAAATGCCTTTCTGATCGCCTGGGTCAAGAACCAGGCCGGCAAGGAAGCCAACGGATTCACCAACCATTTGTGGAATGGAGTGACGACCAAACAGTATGCTAAGGCGATCGACGCCATACTGCGCAACGATTGGTACCAAAACGGCCTGTTCCACGTGTTCTCCTCCACCAGCGTGAACAAGTACGAACTGCTCAAGCTAATCAGTGACCGGTTTCGATTGGGCGTGCGGGTCAAGCCCATCGAGGCCGATCCGCCCTGCGACCGGACGCTGGCCACGGTCAAGGATCTATGCGGCAAACTGAACGTACCCAGCGTCGAGCGGCAAATCGAGGAACTGTAGTTACAATTTGACGGACTATTAAAAGAGAACGTCTTATGCGACTTCTGCTGTTGACCAACTATTTTCCGCCTGAAATAGGCACCGGGCCGCACTTGATCCATGAACTAGGCGAGTCCCTGGCCAAATCGGGCCATAACATAACCGTGGTCACGGGCTTCCCGCGCTACAACGTTCCCGAAATGCCTGAAAAGTACCGCGGCCGCTTGCACTACCGGGAAAAGATGGACGGAATGGAGGTTTTGCGGATCAATGCCTTGAATTTTTACGGCCGGAGCGTCCTTAGCCGCGGCCTGGTGCAACTGCTTGCCCCTCCGATGCTGGGCCTCCAGGCTATGCTTGCTTCCAAGCCGGATTTGGTATACGCCGTTTCGCCGCCGCTGTTGATGGGCGTGATTGCCCGATTAACGGCAGCGCGGTTTCGCGTTCCCTGCGTGGTCAACGTGCAGGATATGTTTCCGCAGACGATGATCGATCTTGGCGTGCTAAAAAACCGAGCGCTTATTAAAATATTCGAGATGCTGGAGCGGTTTGTCTACCGCTCTGCCACGGCGCTCACGGTAATGTCCGACGGCAACCGGGAATTTGTCGTCAATCGCGGCGCCGCCCCGCAAAATGTCCATACAGTCTTCAATTGGACAGACACCGAAGCCATCCAACCCGTGGAGCGGATGAACGACTTTCGCCGGGAACACGGCCTCGACGATCAGTTCGTGGTGCTTTTTGCCGGGACGATGGGCATCTCGCAAGGGCTGGAGGTGGCGGTCCATGCCGCCCGTCAGCTTGCCGACGAACCGAATCTGATGTTTTTGCTCATCGGCGACGGCATCGCTCGAGCGGGTCTCGAACGCGAAGCGGCGGGATTGAAAAACGTTCGTTTCCTTCCCATGCAGCCCAAGGAAAAATACCCGCAAGTACTGGCGGCCGCCGACGCCTGTCTGGTCACGCTAAAACCGGAAGTGCTTACGCACTCCGTTCCCTCGAAGATCTCCACTATCATGGCCGCCGGGCGGCCCATTTTGGCCAGTCTTCCCTTGCACAGCGACGCCCCGCAAATAATCGCCATGGCGCAAGCGGGAATCGTTACGCCCGCCGCCGATTACATGCAATTGGCCGAGGCGGTGCGGGAACTGAAGCGCAATTCCGCCTTGGCTGCCCAACTGGGCGCCAACGGCCGGCGTTTCGCGGAAAAGTATTTGGCACGGCAAAGCATCGTGGAACAATACATCGGCATTTTCCAGGAACTCATCGACCGGCACAAAAGAGGTCGAGGAAGCAAAAACTCATTCTCTGATAAAGGGAAAGGGATGCACCCATGAATTACCGGCTGGCAACCTTCCGCGACGCCAGGGAACTGGCCGGCATCCACGACGTATGTTCGCGCGAACAGCCCGGCAGTTTTATGTTTCGACTTGGGCCGCGTTTTCTCAAAAAATACTATCAATTGTTTCTTCAGGAATACAAGGCGGTTATATTGTGCGGATTGAACGAGGAGGGCAAAATCGTGGGCTTTGTTTCCGGAACCCTCGATGCCGCCGAAAGTGTTCGCAACCTGCGCAAGCACAAAATCAAATTATTGTTGGCCGCTTTTACCGCCGTGTTGCGGCGGCCTAAACTCCTGGCAGGCATCTTTTCCCGGTTTGCCTCGATCTCCCGGCGCGCCGATCAAGAAGAATACATGATTAGTTCCGGCGCACGCTGCACTTGTTGGGCGGTCCTGCCCGAAGCCCGCGCCAACATGGGCGCAGTGACCTTGTTCCGCACTTGGTTGGCAGTCATGCGCTTGCTGCAAGCCGGAACGATCCGATTGGAAGTGGACCGGGATAACACACGCAGCGAAATGGTTCACAGGCTGCTCGGCGGGAGATTGGTCCGCGAATATCAAACCCCCGACGGGCGGCAGCGCGTGCACATGGAATATTCAGACAGTTAATATAATATATACCCATGGAATTGGAAAACACTTCCATCCGCTTGCATCACGCGGGCGTCATAGTCCCCAATCGAGAACGAGTCGACATGCTCGTTGACCTTTTGGGAATACCCGTGCATCACGAGCAATATGTTCAAGATTATGAGGCCGATTGCATTTTTGTCGGCCGCTCCGGGACGTATTTTAAGTTCATTCATACGGTATCGCCGCCGCGTCAAGTGCCGAAGGCGGTATTGCATACGGGAGCGCGGGAAAGGCATCGACAAGAATGAAACTCGCTCAAGCCCTGGCAGTGATCCAAAAAATGCCTCCGCCCGGGGAAGGCGATTATAATATCTTTTTGGCTTGCGGATTCATGCCTTTGCATCTTCAGACTTTTTTAACCGCGCATCTGGGATTGCTGATGGGGAATCGCCCGGTCGCCATGCGATGCGGTCTTTACGGCGACCTGGCCGGCAATCTGGATCGCGCGGCTGAAGAAAAATGCGACGCCGTTGCGGTCGCGCTGGAATGGTCCGATCTGGATCCCCGGCTGGGTTATCGCCACGGCGCCGGATGGCGATTGGAACAAATCGCGGACATTGTCCAAAACGCGATGCAACAGATGGAGAGGTTGCAGATCGGCATCTCGCGGATTGCCCGGCAAAAGCTCCTGGCGTTGGCTCTCCCCTCCTTGCCGTTGCCTCCCTTGTTCCTTGCGCCGCAGGTCCGGGGCGACTCGGCGGCTCTTCGGCTCGAAGCCGGACTTTTACAGTGTGCCTCGGCCCTGGCGGCCGAGCCACTGGTTCGCGTGTTGAATCCAACGTCGCTCGATCGGCTCTCGCCCGCCGGGGATCGGCTCGATTTGGCCTCCGAATTACGGTCTGGATTTCCCTATACATTATCGCACGCCTCCGCGCTTGGCCAATTGCTGGCAGAGTTGCTCCTGCCTGCCGGGCCTAAAAAAGGGATCATCACCGATTTGGATAACACCCTCTGGAACGGAATCCTCGGCGAAGACGGCATTGAGGGCATCTCCTGGGATTTGGACCGGAAAACCTACGGCCATGCCTTGTATCAAGGCCTGTTGGCTTCCCTGGCCGACTCCGGAGTCCTTTTGGGAGTGGCCAGCAAAAACGACCCGGAATTGGCGGCACGCGCTTTGCGCCGCGAGGATTTGCTGATTCCAGCCGAGATGTTGTTTCCGGTTGAAGTATCCTGGGGCGCGAAATCGGAGGCTGTTCGCCGCATCCTTCAAGCCTGGAACGTCGGCCCGGAGAGCGTGGTCTTTATCGACGACAGTCCGCTGGAAGTGGCCGAGGTGGCGGCCGCTTTTCCCGCCATGGATTGCCGGATTTTCCCGGCCGACAACGAGCGCGGCTTGGCCGAGTTGTTGCTGGAATTGCGCAACCTTTTCGGAAAATCGACGGTGACCGAAGAAGATCGCATTCGCATCGGCAGTCTCCGCGCCGCCGACGGCATGGCGGTCGCCGCCGCGCAAACTACGCCGGACGATTTCCTCGCCGGCCTGGAAGCGGAAATCACCCTGCAAATCAATCAACCCGACCAACGCGCCTTCGAACTGATCAATAAAACCAATCAATTCAACCTCAACGGAAAACGCATCAGCGAAACCCAATGGAAAGCCCGCTGCGAAGACCCCGATCATTTTCTTGTCGCCGTCGCCTATCAAGACAAATTCGGGCCCTTGGGCACAATTAGCGTGGTTGGAGGTATCCGCCGCGAGGACGAATTGCTGGCGGATATTTGGGTGCTGAGTTGCCGGGCGTTCTCGCGCCGCATCGAACACCAGGTTTTGCGGGAACTCTTCGCACGTTTCGGCGTCGAGTCGATCATTTTGGATTTTTTGCCCACCGAACGCAACGGGCCGCTTAATGAATTCCTTGCCCGGATTTCCGCCGAGGCGCCGCACCCATCGCTCCGCCTCACGAAGGCCGTATTCCTGGAAAATTGTCCAAACTTGTATGCAAAGGTCAGTCAACGATGAATGATATTCCACGGCGTCTTGCCAAATGTTTCGCCGCGGCTTTTCCGCAGCTTGCCCCGGAGCGGATTCCCCAAGCCTCGACCGAGTCGATCCCGCAATGGGATTCCCTGGCCTTGGTCGTGCTCACCAGCCTGGTTGAAGAGGAATTTAAAATTCAGATATCGCCCAACGATTTGGATTATTTCGTCTCCTACGAACGGATCCTCGCGTATTTACAAAAAAATGTGGTTGTTCCGTGATTCGTTCCATATTCAAACGCGCATTCGATTTCATTGCCGCGGCGATCGGACTGGTGTTGATCTCGCCGGTATTGGTC
>JBEKIK010000004.1:0-14689 GCA_050011795.1 Thermoguttaceae bacterium
CAAACCCGCCGCCTTGTTCATGCCTGGGCAAGATCACGCGAACTTTATCGCGGAACCTGGTCAAGGCCTGATGCAAGGGCATGCTTGCCCCGCCTGGATAGGCAAAAATCGTATCCACGCCATGATTTACCAAGGTCTGCACGAGGATATCGGCCCCGGAGGTGATTTGGGCTTTGTCACTCGGATTGGTTGGCACCCGGCCGGCGGCGGACTTGTTTTTGGATACTGCTGACACTGATTTTCACCTATCTGCTCGTAATGACACTTTGAAAAGGACAATGCAACTACTTTTGTCCCAAGATTTTAGGATATGCACCTAAGCGGGTCTTTTCAAGACACTAAAACCGCCAGGAAAGTTCAAATTACATTCATATTTATATATTACCACGAATAACTTATCGTCCTAACTCAGAGCCTAGGTTTTTTAACGCATAGTGCAAAACACCAGCCCGAAGCGCAAGCGAGGGTAAACTGTTTGCCATCCCTCGCTTGCGCTTCGGGCTAGTGTAATTTCATAAATAATCCGGGCTAATGACCTCGGAAAACGCCGCTTTTCCCACTAAAGAAGGGTTTTCCACCCCCTCTTAATGTTTGAAAAGGAGGAGTTTTTCCAGTCTTTTGCCGAATTCGGCAAACCGTTCGTCCAGGCTTTCGTCTAACTTAGAGCGATAAAACTTAAGCGGATTCTTCGTTCCGCTCAGACAGGAATTATTCTTCTTCCACTTCTTCAAATAGACCATTGCCGAGGCGGCGCGAAGGCGGCTTGCGGGCATAGTCCGGCACTGTAGGCAGTTCATCAGCTTTGAAACATTTCCCCTTGACCACGGCCGACAACAATTCAGCTTGGGCCGGATATTCAACCAAAGTCGCTTCCAGCACCCAAAGAAGTTCCAGAAGCTCGGTCGTAAAATCGCCTGTCCAACGCTCGGGGCGAATGTCGTCAAGGGGTGAGGATTTCTTTCCGCCGCCTTTCTTCATGCGGTACTTCAGCCACGATTGGACAACCTTAAGGCCGGATACTTCAAACTCATATACCTCTTGGGCGACGGGGGCAAACTCGCCGCTGCCGACGTGCAGGGTTTTCGTGGTGTCGTTGTATTCGTACTTTTCAGGATAGTTGTCCGGTTCGCCCGGAACGGATTTCACACAGCGGGCTTTGCCCTTGGGCACTTGGCCGGCGTGGTATCCCTTGGGTACAAAGCGCTGGCCGTAGGTATGCAGCCAAAGCAATTTCGCCCCCACGTCGCGCACATGGGCAAACAAGGCCGCGTCTTTGGTTACGGGCACGCGAAGCTTGCGTGTTGCTAATTCATCAGCGTAGCGATCAGTAAATGCAGGATGCGCCAGCACGCCGTAAACGTATGCCAGGAATGCTTCAGGTGTGGGTTTCAGACCGTATACTTTGGCAAGTACATCCAGCAGTCCCGGCAGGATGTTGGCTTCCTTGCCTGCCCCTGCGCGATAAAAGGGCACAATGTCCTTTGCTCCTCGACCGGAAAAATGGTGTAGGTCGGGCACTTCGGCGACTGCGGTTAGCGCGGGGCCTGTAGATATCGCTTGGGTAAAGGCGGTTGTCAGATATACTTGCCCTTCGTCGTGGGCCGCCCATAAATCGGGCCGCAGGAAGTCGCCCAAACGGTTGTCAGCCAGAATCCATTGCCGATCAAATGACCGAAAGGCGTACCGCTCGACATCAGGCGCAGGAGCGCTGCGCTCCATCTTGCTGATGGGCTTATCGCGATTGCCACCCGATCGAAGTGGCGGGTAGGTTCTGCTTACCTTCCTATCACGCGTTTCCTTAAAGGCAGCGGCCTTGTGACTTGCCGCAAGTAGCGCCCGCCAACGCGCCTTTAATGTTTCGGGCTCGGGGCAGATCGGCCATGTTCTCTTGAATTGTGACCCAGAGTGTTGCCAGGGAAACAAGTCTGTTAGTAATGGCAAGTCATGATACTTGCCCTGTGCAGTCGGGCGGAATGGTGATTGCCAATCGTCGGGGCAGTCTTCCCACTGAAGGCTTGCGAAATCAGTTATAGCATCAAGGGCCTTCAATTTCTCGTCGCGAGTGCCTTCGTCAATGCGGGCGAAGCGTATCTTGGCAGGCGTGTTGTTGTCACGCATGTCGTAGCGGGCAGCAACGGCAATTGCCACAGGCGTTTGAATGGCAAAGACGTTTTCGCTCTTGCGTGTGCCTCGGCCTTCACCGCCCAGATCCAGAATCCAGATTTCATCGCACAACCGGCGCATGTGCTCGCGCATTCCGCAGAAGGCATCGCCGTCCAGGTAGCTTGACGCGCTGATGAACGACACGATGCCGGGCCCGGTGGCCGTGTTGTGCTCTAGAACCTTCCACAATGCCCATCGCCAAAAATAAACGTACAGATTGTATAGATTTTTGATGTGTACTCCATGGCCGGCCTCAATCGCTGGGTCCAGGAAGTCCTTGAGGATCGCAGCCGAACCCTTTCCATCATCACCCCAGCGGACCCAATGGCCGGTGCGGGATTTGTTCGTTTCGTCGGCGGCTTCGTGGCGGTCATAGGGCGGATTGCCAAGGCAAACGATTACTGGCACCTTGTCTTTTACTTGGAGCGCCCGGCGGTGTTGCTCGGCAATGGGTCTCAGGTAGAGAGGAAGTTGGGGAGGTGTGATATAGGGACTTTCCAGCGTATCGGTCAAATAAACGTGGGTTCCGTTGGCCGGTAGCTTCGCACCTCTATTGGCAAGGGCGCGGCTGACGCGAAGCTCTGATACGGCAAACGGGCCGACCATGATTTCAAATCCGTGGATGTTTCCGGCCAACGCTGTCGCTTGACCAGGCACAGCGCCCGGGCCTTGTTGATCTTCGACTTTGTCTAAGGCGTGGTCGATTACGCCAAGTAGATATGTTCCAGTTCCGACTGCCGGATCTAGTGTTATTACGTCATGGTCAGCAAAGCCAAGGGGCTTGCCCATCCTATTCGTCAATAGATCGTCAATCAGGCGGACTTGGGCGCGGACGACTTCAACGGGAGTGTAATACGCTCCAGCGTCCTTGCGTAGTTTGGGGTCATAGGCGGCCAGAAAGTCTTCGTAAAAGTAAAGCCAGGGGTCCTTCGGTCCAGTTAGTGCCACCTGTGTTACTTCCCCAATGACACGGATCAGCAGATTTAGCGAAGCGGAGATTTCTGCCTGCGCGTCCGGGTCAGTCAAGACTTGAAGCGCCCGGGAAAGCAAGCTGTGTTCGGCGGCCAGGGCTGCTTCGGCACTGGCCAGGGTCAGCGGGTGGGCCCCTTCACTCCGGGCCAGTAGCAGAGCAAAGGTCACGGTCTGCGCGTAGGCGTCGGCGAATGATTCATCACTTGCGTCGGGAAACAAAAGTTGCCGCCAGTCCTTGCCCAGTTGCACCAACGGCGATTGCGGGTCTTTCAAGGCATCGGTTACATCATCGCGCAGCTTCCCGCATAGCGGGGCCAGGAGATCGGCAATGTCCTTAACTTTCTTGGGGATGATCGGTTGCCAATTGAGGAAATCAGTCATCAATCCTAGCACTGCATTAACATCATTCGCTACAACAGCGTTCTTGCCTTCGTTTGACACGTCGCCGGACAGTCTCACCATGCGGCCGATTTGTTTTCCATCGCGAAACAACGACCATTCATTACCGTCACAGTAAATAAGATTCGGAAGGGTCTGAAACCGCTTCCATTGTTCTTTGTTATGTCCAGTGAACCGATTAGGATTTGCCCCTATGCCGGTGGCCTTTAGTTCGATGAACCCAGTAAGCCTCTTGTTAGCATGTATGGCATAGTCCGGCTGACCTATGCGGCCGGGTAGCCTTGTTTCGCCTGTGCAAACTATCTTTCGCGCCAGATCGTGCCCGACTTCCTGCATGAAGGTTTCAAGAGGGGCACGAAGTTGGTCTTCCGGTTCGCCCGTGGTCAAGGTTGTCATCTTGGCCGTTAAGGTGTCGGCAAACGTCTTTAACGCGGCAAGTATCGCTTTTTCATCGGCCATGACAACTTTGTACCGAAAACAGCCTGCTAATACAAGGAGGCCCGGTAAACACTGTTCACTCGGTGGCCCACGCATCGCTGCCGGCGTCGGTCCACTCGCCGGGCGGTCGGCGATGACGGTGGAACTGCTCGATCATGTTCCAAGCCTCTTCGGCGGTTTCGGCAAAGGAGATCAGGTCCAGATCGGCATCTTCGACCGTGCCAGAGTCGGCCAGGAACGCAAAGTTGATCGCGCGTTGCCAATACTCGCGCCCGAACATGATGATGGGAATCTCCTGCATCCGTCCGGTTTGGCGAAGCGTCAGTGCGTCGAACAGTTCGTCGAGGGTGCCGAACCCGCCGGGAAACACCACCAGGGCCTTGGCCCGCATGAGGAAGTGGAATTTCCGCATGGCGAAATAATGGAATTGGAAGCACAATTCCGGAGTGATATAGGGATTGGGCTGTTGTTCGTGCGGCAGGCGGATGTTCAAGCCTATGGATTTCGCACCCACCTCGTAAGCCCCGCGGTTGGCCGCCTCCATAATGCCCGGCCCGCCCCCGGTTATGACTACATAATCGCAGGCCTCTTCTTTTTGAGAAACCGTCGAAACCAGCCGGGCAAACTCCCGGGCAGTTTCGTAATAATGGCTCCGCTTGGCGATTTCCTCGGCCCGGGCGACCGCCCGCTGACGCCGCGCGTCGTCGGGCGTTTCGGCCAGGCGGGCACGGGCCCGTTCCAATTGTTCCCGGGCCGCGCCCGGCTCGATGATCCGCGTGCTGCCGAACAGCACGACCGTGGAGCGGATATTGTTGCGTTGAAAATACAGTTCCGGCTTCAAGAGTTCGAGTTCCATCCGCGCGGCCCGCAGTTCGGGCTGCATCAGGAAATCCACGTCCTTATAAGCCACTCGATAACTAAGCGACTGCAGAATCTTTTGCAGATTCTTCTCTCGCTGGTGATCTTCGTTCATGGTTTTTAAGTTATCAGTTATAAGTTATCAGTTTTCAGTGATCAGTTTTCAGTAATCAGTTTTCATTCCTCCGGCCTCCGGCCTCCAGCCTTTTATTCATCCTTCATCCTTCATCCTTTTTTTATCCCCAATCTCTATCTTATCAAATCAACTATCACCGACCAGGCCAATATCCAGCCCAAGGTAACAGTATATAGCCATAGGGAAAACGGCCAAGCCCCGGCCTTTTTTCGGCGTTTGCCAAGTGCCGCGGCCAGCAAAGCCAATAGTAAAATCACAAATGCCACGCCGCTGGCGGCCTGCCAGCCCAGAAAAACTCCCACGCACAGCAGTCCCCAGGCCATGCCGCCGGGCGATTGTGTTCCTTGTATGCGCCAGGCTATATAACCCAGCAATCCGCCCGCCGCCAGCCCGGCGGTGCAATCCAGCACCCGGCTTATCCAATCGGCGAATCCCGGCCAGGCAGGCACCGGTCGCAGATAAGGCCAAATCAGCGGCGCGATTACGCCAATCACCAGGGCCGGCACAAACAGGCGCCGCGGCGGATGGTTATGGTCGATCTCGATCAGCGCCGCGGCCAGGAGCGTACATAAAAGCAGCAAGGGATAAAGCAATATCCCGTACAGTTTGGGATCATTCCAGCCGGAAAAACTCGAACTCCCGGCCTTATAAATTTCCCGCATCGGCAGGTTGATCCCCTTGAAGGTGAACTCGGCCGCAGTCAGCAGGGCGAACATGCAAGCGGTAATCGATTCCACCACAGGATATCGAGCGGAGATCGCCGCCCGGCAATCCCGGCATCTTCCGCCGAGCACCAACCACGAAACGATGGGGATATTATCGAACCAGCGGATTCGATGTTTGCACGCCGGACAGTGCGACGACGGCACGATTAAACTCATGGCTTTCGGCATCCGATATACCACCACGTTCAAGAAACTGCCGATCGTCGCGCCGACAACAAAAAACCACGCAACCAACAATATTTCTTCAGTCATTTTGCAACAATAAACTCACGAACAAAATGCACTCACACCACAAACCAAGGATCTAATCCCCAATCCCTAATCTCTAATCTCCAATCTCTAATCTCTAAATAATACCATGCAGCGGCCCGCCCCGGGCGGCCATGGCGTCTATGCGTATGCTGACGGCCGGGTCCTCCGCCAACGGCGGGGCATGATGCGGCTTGCTGCGGGCGTCGATCACCAGCGAACCGATCGCGCCCCAATGCTTATCGACCGTGAACGATTCGATCCCGTAGATATCCGTGGCCGGATTGCTGCGCGTAAACGTTACCCAAAGAAAATTTTCCAGGCTGGCCGCCGCAAATTCGCTTTGATCGACAATCACCACCCAGGGAAAAGCGTTAATCACGTCATGTCGGGTATAACGCGCACAAAACCGCTCTAAAGACGAGTCGCGGCCGTCGGCCTCGGCCCGGAACGGCGGACCCTCGACCAGCAAAATTCCCGGCAGGAAAATCCGCGCCTTTCTAAAGCCCAAATCCTCGGGCAATGTAAGCATGCTGTCGACCGCCACCGGCAAGATTCGCCTGGCCGGACCGGCGGCCGCGATCACCACTTTCGAGCCCTCGTTGAGCCGGCCCGAACTGTAATCCAGCGTGTCGATCGTGGTGCAAGTCTGGAAATGCAGATCGCGCCGCCAATCGACCCGTTCCAGCAAATGGCGGAAAAAATCGGGCACGTGCCGGACGTCCAGTTCCGGCTGGTCCTCGCCGGCCACGATCAGCAAATACTTGGCCAGCGACAATTGCCCCTGGCCCAAAAGCGCATTGGCCAGCGTGAGCAGTTCGCGCGGCCTGCGCCGCTCGTCGTACGGCACGTAGCGCTCGCTGCCGACGGCCAAAAGCAGAGGATGCACGCCGGCCGCGTCCACCGCATGAACCGCCTTGACGCCCGGAATGATCTTTGTAATCGTCTCCCCGGCCAACTCGTGGATCAATTGCCCGAACATCGTATCTTCCTGCGGCGGCCGGCCCACGACCGTAAACGGCCAGATCGCTCCCTGGCGGTGATACACGTGCTCCACGCGCAACACTGGAAACTCGTGCGCCAGGCTGTAATAGCCCAGGTGATCGCCGAACGGCCCCTCGGGCTTAAGCCGCTTGGGATCCAGATAACCGGTGATGCAAAAATCGGCCTCGGCGGCAATGGGAAGTTTATTCGGCCGGCAGATCATGGCCACCCGCCGCCGTCCCAAAAGGCCGGCGAATCCCAACTCGCTCATGCCCTCGGGCAGGGGCATCACCGCGGCCACGGTCATGGCCGGAGGCCCGCCCACAAAAACGTTCACCCTAAAAATATCCTTGCGCCGGATGGCCTTTGCATGATGCACGGCAATCCCCCGCTGCAACTGGTAATGCAACCCGGCCTCCCGATTCGGCTCGTACTGCCCGCCCGATATCTGCACGCGATACATGCCCAAATTCGATTTTGTAAACCCCGGCTCCTCCGGATCCTCGCTATAAACTTGCGGCAAGGTGACGTATGCCCCGCCGTCGCCCGGCCACGATCTTAATTGCGGCAGTTGATCGAGCGTAATTTCGTGGGCGAGCACCGGTCCGGAGCGGACTTTTTTCGGCCACATGCTCAGTGCCGACCATGACGATCGCAAATACAGCCTCGGATGGCGCAACACATCGGCGGGATCGGCTTCGAGCGACACCAGCCGTCGTAGCCCCTTAAGCGCGTCGCGAAAAATATATCGCACCCGGTCCATCGTCCCGAACAGATTGCCGACCATCGGGAATTGGCAGCCTTTGATCCGCGCGAAATAAATCGCCGGTCCGCCCACGCGAAACACCCGCCGCTGGATCTCCGCCGCTTCCAACTCCGCATCTATCGGCTCCTCGATGGCCGCCAATTGGCCCGTGGCCGCTAAATCCTCAACGCATTGGCGGAGCGTCCGATAGCCCATGACTAGGAGATAGGGAATAGATGATAGGGAATAGTAAAATATTTAGCCCCCGGTGAATACACCGGGGGTTTGCTGTCGTTTAGCCCGGGCGCTTGCGCCCGGCGAACCGCTTGCGGTTTCGCACCCGGCCTTTCTCCGCCGGGATTTTCGCTCGCGTGCCACTGGCTGTGCCAGTGCCGCTCATCCGCAACCGCTTTTGCAGTTTCGGAAACTTCATCGCCGGCATACGGGCGGTTTTTTTGACGTTGCGCGACATAAAAGTAGGGTGCGTGAAACGCACCAATAAACAAGTGATATTTACATAGGTGCGTTGCACGCACCCTACTGGCTTGGTATTCAGTTATCAGTCATTATCCTACAGCCTACAGCCTATAGCCTACAGCCTTTACTCAATGAACTTTTTCAAAATTATCGCCTTTTCCACGTTTAAATCCTGTCCGCGCTGGAACCCGACCGGAATGCTGCGGTCGATCATGTAAAACGCCCGATGGCGGACGATCTCCCCGCTATCGCTGCCCAGTTCCTGACCGAGTTGATACCCGTCGGGATGCGCGGCGTCGACTCCGGCGCTCCAAGGCGTCACTTCAAAATATCCCACCGTGATCCAGACCGAATAAACATTCGAGCGCGTGGTCGCCAGGTTGCCCAACCGCATCAAGTCCGAATAATGGAAAAACGGATTGCGGCTGGTATTGTCCACGTCCTGGGAAGAGTTATATTGGAACAAAGGATTTTTGGGCAATGCGGTGTTTTGCCGCATATATGTGGCGTTAATTTCCGTATCGGACGCACTGGGAAACGGATTCCAAAAAACACCGCCCGAGGAACGGAACGGTTTGCCGAATTCGGTCGGCGAGACGTTTGACGTGTCGATGCTCAGAACTCCATCAGGATCGCCCGTGGCTCCGATAGCCGCATATCCGCGGCGGTTCTGGACAAATTGGCTCCAGGCCGGCGTGGTTATTCCATTCATCAGCCCGTTAAAAACATCCGGGTTGTAAATCGTATTTAGATTTATTCTTCCCGGTTCGCGGTACATGGAAATTCGGTTGTACGGCGGGAAAAATGTGTGCGTTCCGGCCACGCCCGGCGTACTCGGATCGTTTTGTATCTCCGTGCCCGCATACCACGACGGTACGCCAACGTAGTCCAGAATACGGCCGAATTGGTTCATACCGCTTGTTGTGGTTCCGGCCTGAAGGAAATTCAGCAGTTGTGGGAATGGGGCTTTGCTGACATCCACAGGCGTGTAATTATCGGTGCTGCCGGTGCATGGTTGAAATTCCCAAAGCAATCGCGCCGGATGGCTGCCGGGCACCAACATCAACTCCAATTGACTGACATAGGGCCGCCCAAACCACGGCAGCCAGGGAAACGGCTTCGTCGATGGATCGCCGTTATATCCAATGGTGCTGCCAGTGATGAACGGCTGGAATGCCTTATTAAGATAGCCCAGGCTGTGAGCCAGATTGTAGTCGAAGTACGCCGTCGATCCGGCCTTGGTGCTATTATCGGGATCATCACTTTCAGGCTTCCAGATAGTATAGTCCGACGACGGTGTTTTTCCGCGTTGCCGAGTGGCGAATTTAGGCGTGCCCGTGTCGTAAGGATCGGTGCTGTCATCGCCGTTGAAAACCGTCAAATCAATAGGCATCCAGTCAACCGTCAGATACGGATTTGTCGCCGGATCGTAAGCCGCCAAGGGATTGGCCAACCGCTGTAAAAATACCGTTTTATAATTGGTAGTAGTATTAATTAGACCCTCATCGGCTAGCGGCATTCCCGATTGAGTATCCAACGGAGTATCGAGAAAATATCCTTTTGATGAATCCGTCATTTGCCAATCGCCGTACCATTCGACTACTCCGTCCGGCCCGGCCAACGTGGGTTGCGTGTAATAACTCGTCGAGGAAAACAACGGTTCCGATATGCTCACTCCGATGGGAGTGTTCGTGCTCCAACTGGTCGGATAATTGCCCACAATAATCCCCAAGGGCAATTTTATTTTGCTGGAATCGATGTTGGCGTCGGCCGTGCCACTGAGGTCCGTCACTTGCGGCGAACCGGGGGCGGGAAGCGAAATAACCTGTTTGGAAGGCGCGCCTATGGGCAACTTAATATAATTGGAATTGCTCGTTATGTCATTTGTGAGTCCCAGCGTGGTTTTCGCGCGCGGCCCGACCACCGCATAATGCCCGCGGTCCAGCAACACCGACGTGCCCGTGTAATTATAATAAATGCGATCGTAGTCGTGATGGTTTTTACTCGGGGCCTGACTGCTAAACCAGATAATGCGGTCGATTGTGACTTTTGCCGTTAAACTCGCATCACTCTTTAATAGCGATAACGTGGATGAAGTCAAGGAAGCCGATTGTCCGTGATACTGTTCCGGCTCGAACGATATCCTATCGGGATAAGTTATAACTAGAGTGGCAATGTCATTATCCGGCGGATTCTTTTTCGTGCTCTCGCTGATTACCACGCGCCAAACCGGATATTGCAGTCCATTGGGGTCCGCCGGCGCTAGTCGGCCCAAATCGAGTTTGCCAGTGGCCGCATCATACAAATCCGGCGGAGGAATCGAACCGTGAAAATCCCGGGGGCAATAAAGTTCAAAGAACGCCGAACCCTGCGGAATCCGCGTTTGATCGAAATCCAGATCCGGGTTTGTTGCATCCGTGGTTTTTGTCATTTTGTTCGTGTCCCATGCCGTGTCGGCTATCCGCCGGTCGTGGAACGCCAGGGTTTCGGTCAATATCAATTCCGGCGGCTTGCAGCCCCAAACCAAGCCGCGATAACTCAGGCTATCGTCTTTCGTGCCTATTACGCCGTCCACGCGCCAGCCAAGGGGATTATAAGATGCGTCATAAGCAAACGGATCGGTGTCGTACTCGAACGGGACCATGATCGAGTCGTTTACCTTGAAGCACGCCGCGTTAATTGCCCATTGCGCAATGCGCCGCTTGTTAAGCTGCTCACTTTCAGGCGACCCCGGTGCGAATTCCGTGATCCATTGTGCTTGGCCGTTCGAATCGCGGAGCAACATCGCCAAAACATACAAATACCTGGCATAACGCTGCCGCGCGGCAAAGGGGGCGTTGTTGGCGTCGTAAGTTCCGTCCGGATAGTCGGGAATCTGCCCGAACCAGAAATCGCCGTAACTGCCGCCCGCTCCCAGGCTTTGCCACAAGGCCGCCATACTATAAGCGTTAGGATCATTGCTAGCGCCATTGCCCGGCCCGGGGAAGGGATGATTTATATTCATCTTCAGCCCGGCGAGCATTTCCGGAGGGAACAGCGCCGTGAGTTGCAAGTAACTCATGGAACTAACCATGCTATCAGCTTGTTTCGCGGCAGTGGCGGCGTCAGGGACTGTGCCCCCTGTAACTAATCGATAATAATAATAGGCTTTCAACAGATCGGTGACATTATGCGGAGGAAGCCAGGATATTTGAGCGGCCGTTATGTTGCCGGCCTTCAAATCAATTTGCACCTGTTGAAGAATGTACGTGGGCAAACCGGCTGTGTAAACCGGCAGGTCCCAGCTCTCGGTGGTAACTTCATTTCGCTTTGGAATCAGCACGGAATCGGAAAACGGCGCGGCGCCGCTCGGAGACGTCAACGCCGCCAATCGAGCCGGCAATTGCGCGGCGTCGCGGTCGAACGGGCGCAATATCCGCTCCAGTTCGTCTACGCTAAACGGATTGTCAGGCGCAGTGCTGGAACTCGGCAAACCCCGCGCGGTTTTACGACCGAGATTCGCCTCATAAGGAAGGTCCAAAAAACTGCTCCCCCAAAGATTCTGCAATATCGGCCGGCCCGCCGGATCGACGCCAAGCAAGCTTTTGCCCTCCGGGTCGGGCAGTTCGCCGTTGACCTTGAAATTAGCCAGGCTTTTCATGCCCGCCGCCGCCTGCTTGGATGCGGAGTTTTGGTATAAACCGTCGAACTCGAACCACTTGTTCGCGCTTAGATAATCGTTGTAGGCCAGAACGCTCGGAACGAATGGGTCGGAAGGTAAGCCGATATTGCTGAAATAAGCCGATCCGGCCACGCCCGGCCTAGACGGCACAACAGGCACAGGATTGCCATTAACCATAATATAATCCGTACCGTAACGCCCTTCATATCCAAGCGTGCCGGTAAGAATTTGTGGATATAACGTGCCGAGAACGTAATTCGGATTGACGTCGGCCGGCCCGAAACCGCGTCCGCGCGCAATTGTTGGCCATGTATTTCCGGCAAAATAATTGGCCGTATAGTATGTTGTGCCGTCGTTCAGGTCCGAGTTCGTGTTATAATTGCTACCGGTTTGCGTCAACGATCCGTGGGCGTTCAGGTTCAAGCGGCCGTCCATGTCGACGCAGAGAATGGCAAACAGCGGCTTGTATAATTTTCCGTCTTTTGTGGCCCGGACCGGAAGCCCGAGATCGACCCAAACGCTGTCCGGCACACCGTCGCCGTCGTTGTCAACGTCCCAGGGACCGTTGATTGGGTCCCAAGGGGTTGACGAAGTGACTGCGGGATTGCTGCCGGTAAAATTCGGATGATCGCTGGCCAAAGGTCTTAAAATGACTTTTCTGTGTAACAACTTTTGGACATTCGGATCGGGATTGTTGTTCCAATCCGACGTTCTCGTGGTATTCCAATAATTGACTAATGCCGGCCGGTGCAAAGAAGGAAGTGTTTTAACATTACCGGTTGTGGGATCGACGGTCTGCGCCGCCAACAGCATGTTTTGATAATCGGCGGCATCGTAGTCTTCATTCGCCCCGCCGGGTCCGGCCGGGTCCGTATAATTAATAATGTTGTTATTCGGTGTAAATGCCGCGGGATTGGGCAATAAGGCATAGGGCCAAGGCTGGTTTAATCCGCCCGGTGCCGGCCCGGTAGGATCCCAGGCATCAAGTTGACCCGTGGCCGGATTAAATCCAAAACCCGTGCCGCTGAACGGAACGCCGTTGATTAGATAGAAAAGCGGCTCCTGTATTTTCGTACTCTGATCGTATAAATCGGCCAAGTCGGCGGCAATCTTGTCATAGGTTATTGCATCGGTGGCGACAATTTGAAAAAAACAGGGCGTCGAGGCGGTGGCGGGAATGTATGTAACAATACGCGTGCTATGACCCATTGTCCGCGGACCGTTAAGAAAGGTTATCACCATGCCGGAACACGAAGCCGGGTCCCTTGCCGGAGGATCGGATAGTTTTAACGCCGGTAAAGACACCCTGGTGGAATCGGGGATCGTCGATGGAACGCCGATCTGAATCAATTGTCCCCCGGCAACGGCGAAATAAGGATATAAAGTGTTGGCCACCACTGCCCCGACCCGAGACGTGTTCCCGTATATGTCCTCCAGCAAACTATGCGGCCCGATGATCGAGACCGGGTTGATCGTGCCGCGGGCGACCTGCATCATGGCTTCGCTCAGGAGTTTTTGCGGCTCCTCCAGCGTCTGGTCCACGCGCTGCATGATCTTCGCGCTCCGCTGCGACTGACCCGAGATGAGCACAAAGGCCACGGCCACCAGGGCGAACAACGCCAATATGGCCAACACCAAAAGCAGCAACACGCCCCGGCGGGAGTGGCTAGGGGATCGGGAATAGGGAATAGAGAATGATGAAGGATGAAGGATGAAGGATGAAGGATGAAGGATGAAGGATGAAGGATGAAGGATGAAGGATGAAGGATGAATGTAAGCGTTTGCGGTTTCGCGCCGCCCACTACCCACTGCCCACTGCCCACCGTCCACTGGTCCCTGAACCCTGAACCCTGAACCCTGAGTGCTGAACCCTGAACCCTGAACCCTGTCCACTGTCCACTTCCCATTCTCTACTTTTTTCATCGCAATCGTCCTTTCCCTCACCCCTGGACACTGGTCCCTGACCTCTGACCCTTTACTTCGTCCAAAGCGGATCCCAATCCAGTTCAATCGTGGTGTTATACACGCCGATCACGCCGGGAACCACGACCAACGCGGCCGACAGGTTCGCCTCCCAGTCAGGACCGTTAAGGCTCAACATATTAGCATCTTTGCCCACGCCCACCACGCGGTACCAATAGCAACGATTGCGTTGCGGGAAGGTGTCGTCCACGTGGTACAGCATAACCCATTGATTTTCCTTCACATTAACGGCGCTATTTAATTGAACCGTGCCACCGCCTATGCCCATGCCCGGAAAACCGGTGATTGCACTGATTTTCGCGACGTGTTCGCCATCCAAAGTATTTGTGGTTGTCGGATTACCCGGATAGAAATTCTGTGTACTATCATCATAAATTTGGAAGTTCCGTTTATAACACACCGCCACCGATACGTTAAACAACCGCCGCTTGGCCACGGGCAGCGTCATCTCCGTCGCCGCCGGCATTACCGTGAAAAACCAGGAGTAATCGCCCTTGCTCGTCGTCGATACCAACGTCGGCCGGGCGATGGAATTCTTCGGCGCGTCGAAGAGCAGATCGTCCGACCAGAAAAACAATTGTTCATTGATTAACGTTTGGGGAACATTCGTGGGCGACAGCGGCGCGGTCCGCAGCGTCCGCCGAGGCAAAAATATGTTGGCCGATATTTGACCGAACGATTCCGGCAGTCCCTTTGCACGGCCCAACGGATCGATCACGAACGGCATGGCGTCGGTACATCCATTGACTGCCGTATATATATCGGAAATCGTACCGGTAGATACATTAAAAGGAGGGTAAAACCCCCAAAAACTCTGGGGTATTGTCGGGCCTGGTGTCCAATACCAGTAGCGGAAGTCGAGCAAGCGACTGACTTGGATCTCGCGCAAAGCGGCCCGG
>JBEKIK010000005.1:0-13985 GCA_050011795.1 Thermoguttaceae bacterium
GGATTGCGACCCGGAACTGGCCTTGCGATTGTCCCAGTCCGTTGACCATTTGGAATTGGACGCCTTGGCCCACCGGGACGAACACGCCATCGAGGTGCAATTGCCCATTTTGGCCCGTTTGGCCCCGCAAGCCCAAGTGACGGGCATCGTCATCGGCGGCGGAGATAATTTTTCGGCCTTGCAACGCTTTGCATCGCAGATGGCCGGCGTGCTCAGCGACCTCGCCGAGCGCCCGCTTCTGGTCATATCCAGCGACATGAACCACTTTGCCGATGACAAGGAAAATCGCGTTTTAGATCGCATCGCCCTGGACGCCATCGAGACGCTCGATCCGGCCCACGTGTTCCAAACGGTCCGCCTGCACCGCATCAGCATGTGCGGACTGTATCCCTGCGTGATCGTAATGGAAACGCTGCGCCAACTCGGTTCGCTCAATCGCTGCGAACCGGTGGGCTACGCCACCAGCGCGGACGCCGAAGGCCCACGGAATCGAGTGGTGGGCTACGCGGGAATGCTGTTTGGATAAGAGGATTGTTATATTTCTTGACCTGATGTTGACAGGCGTATATACTCAATTTGATATAAACATATTATGTTTTTTCATGGAGATAAAAAATGATTGAAATTCATCCGGAATACTTGGTTGACGATCAGAACCAGAAAAAGGCGGTGTTACTGCCGTTTTCAGAATGGGAACAACTAATGGATGAACTCGATGAACTCGATGACATCCGCGCTTATGATCAAGCCAAGAAAAATCCTTCAGAAGTAATCGCTTTTGAAGATTGCATACGGGAATTACAATCCGGAGAAAAGAATTGAAGTACCGGATTTTTATTCAACGCCCTGCTCAAAAAGATCTGGCAAAAATTCCCAATCCATATCGCGACCGCATCATTCAAGCCATCCGTGAATTGGGCGTCAATCCAAGACCGACGGGCGTCAAAAAGTTGACCGGAAGAAACGCATGGCGCATACGCATCAGCGATTATCGTATCATTTATGAAATATATGACGATAAATTGGTCGTAGTCGTAATTACCATCGGCCATCGAAGAGAGATATATCGCTAAACCGGCGGTTAGCCGCTTTGGGATTAAAGATTGACGCCGATACGTTCCGCCCGGACTATCAACGCCTGTTTGAAGTATTGGAAGCGGTGCTTATAAGGTTTTTTTCGCGCCCATTGAAAGGTGCCGTCGACCATATCGGCCGGCAATAATCCCTTGTTGACCTTGGCCAGAACATAATCGATAAAGCCCGCTTCTTCGATGGTAGTGGTTCGCAAGGCGGCTTTCATGGTGGTCGCGTCCAAGCGGGTCGTGTTCGCCATAATCGTTGCCGAAATCAAACTGAACGCTAGCAATGCTAGTATCATTGTGAGTTTTGTGCGAGTTCGGAACATCGTTCACTTCCCTTGGAATAACAAGATTACGATATTGGGCCGGGAAGCTTGTAACTAAAACAAACAGTGGATGCAAGGGCGATTTTCAGGACACTTCCGACTGATGCGATAGCCCGCTTCGGCATTTCCTCAAACCCGAATTATTCATGAATTTACATTAGTCCGAAGCGCAAGCGAGGGACGGCAGGCAGTTTATCCTTGCTTGCGCTTCGGGCTGGTCTGTCGCACTCTGCGTTAAAAATCCTAGGCTCCGAATAATCCGGGCTAATCTTGGCTTCTCCTCCCCCTCTTTAAAGTGGTTTGCTTGCGGCGGGCTTTTTTACATGCGACAATTAGAATAACCCCGGTCGGATGGATGGCATTGCACCCATTTCTGTTATGGTTGCGGCCCCAATAACTTGGAGACTGTCCCCAATTTTCGCGTACCGGAAATTAATAAGATGTGGACTGTCCCCTTGGCAAAATTCGGCACGATCCTACCCCGCCTTTACACTAGCCTCAGGAGATCAATCATGAACTGCCGCCTGCGAAGCTTGGTTTTATTTTTTATTATTTCAGTCTGGTTGAGCATGGCGGTGATGGCCGCCGCGGCATCCTCGGATAAGTCGGATAAGCCTGCAAAAGATGATGCTGCCGCTGGCGCGGCCGCCACTGCCGACAAGCCGGCTAAAGAAGAACCCGCCGCCAAGCCGGCCAAGGAGGAACCGGCGGCCAAGCCGGCGAAAGAAGAAGCGGTCGCCAAGCCGGCTAAAGAAGAACCCGCACCCGCGGCCGCCAAACCGGCCAAGGAAGAACCCGCGGCCGCTCCAGCGACTCCGGCCGCGCCGACTTATACCGTCAAGCGCGAGCCGTTTAAGATCCAATTCGAGTTGGAAGGGTCTTTCGAAAGCCGCAACATGACCGAAATCATATTTCACCCGGAGGAATGGATGTCCTTTACCGTGGTGAAAGCCGTCGAACACGGCGCCCGGGTGAAAAAAGGCGACGTGCTGGTGGAATTCGACTCGGAGAAAATCGATAAGGCGATTGCCGATCTCCGCACCGAGCAGCAAATTGCCGAACTGTCGCTCAAGCAGGCCGAAGACCAATTGTCCGTCCTGGAAAAAAGCACGCCGCTGGACCTCGAATCAAGTCAGCGTGCGCAGCGGCTCGCCGAGGAGGACCAGAAAAATTACTCCGAGATCGCCCGGCCGATGGAAATCAAAACAATGGATAAGATAGTTACAATCTACCGCCAGGAGTTGGAATACGCCCGCCAGGAACTCGAACAACTGGAAAAAATGTACAAGGCCGACGATCTGACCGAAGAGACGGAAAAAATCGTGCTCCAACGCGCCCGCAATACCGTCGATCGGGCCGCGTTCTCGCTGGAAAGGGAGGAATATGAACGCGATCAGATAATGAAATATCAACTTCCCCGCATGGACGAGCAAATCAAGGAAGCCGTCCAGCGCAAAACCTTGGCCTGGAACAAGGATAAGGTGGAACTTCCCCTGACGCTGGAAAAACTCCGCCTCGAGGTCCCCAGGCAAAAGGTGCTACTCGCCCGGTCCAAGGAACGCTTGAAAAACCTTCTGGCCGATCAAGAACTGATGAAGATCAAGGCCCCGGCCGACGGATACGTTTATTACGGCCGATGCCAGCGCGGCAAGTTCAATGAAATCGCTTCCTTCGCCGAAACGCTCCGCCGCGGCGGCAACGTCATGCCGCATCACGTGCTAATGACCATCGTCGAGGCCAGGCCGCTATTTATTCATTCCACGATTTCCGAGGATCGTTTGCAATACGTGCGCAACGGCATGGACGGCAAGGCCTGGCCCACGGGCTATCCGGACATCAAGCTTGACGTTACCGTGGACGAAGTCGGCAAGGTGCCTTTCAGCTTGGGCAGTTTCGACCTCCAACTGAGCCTGGACTTGGAAGATCAACTCTCGAAAGTCATCCTGCCCGGTATGAGTTGCAAGATCAAACTTACGCCCTACTCCAAGTCCGAGGCCTTGATCGTGCCGCCGAAGTTGGTTTCGACCGATCCTTTGGACGATGAAAAACACTTCGTCTATCTGCAAACCAAGGACGGTAAATCGGAAAA
This sequence comes from Thermoguttaceae bacterium, assembly GCA_050011795.1. Classification (GTDB taxonomy): domain Bacteria; phylum Planctomycetota; class Planctomycetia; order Pirellulales; family Thermoguttaceae; genus JBEKIK01. Next base: position 3,495 of record JBEKIK010000005.1, read on the forward strand.
ACACGAAGTGACGATAGGCAAACAGAACGACAAGCAAATGGAAATTCTAAAGGGACTTTCCGAAGGAGACAAAATCCTCCTGGAAGCGCCCAAGGACGCCAAATAAAGGATGAGGGATGAAGGATGAAATATCTACTATAACTCAAGCGGGAACGCAACATGGGAAACCGAATTGGCTGGGCAATTTTGCTTGTTCTGCTAGTCCTGCCGCTTTTGGCCGGCGAGGAAAAGCCGGCCCTGAAAAAAACGTCCCCGTTGGCCGAAACAGGCCCGCGTCCGCGGCCCGTTGCGGCGCCGCCGGCGGCGGAAATCGACGCCGCCATCGGACGCGGTTTGGAATTTCTGCTGAAAACGCAGAACAAGAACGGGTCTTGGGGGTCGGCCGATATTTACAGGCCGGGCGACATTTACGCGCCGGTGCCGGGATCGCATCATGCCTTCCGCGCGGCCGTCACTGCGATGTGCATCTCCGCCTTGATCGAGGTCGGCGGCGACCGGCCTGAGATCGTTAAATCCCTGGATCGGGCCGAGACATGGCTATTCCAAAATTTGCCGCACGTGAGGCGCGCTACTCCCGACGTGTTTTACAACGTCTGGACCCATGCCTACTCGCTTCAGGCCCTTGCGCACATGCTGGGCCGAAAAACGGACGACGCCGATCGCGCCCGGAAAATCCATGAACTCATTCGGCAGCAGATCGATCTGCTCGATCGTTACGAGACGGTCGACGGCGGATGGGGGTATTATGACTTCAAGGCATATACGAAAAAACCCAGCGATTCGTCCAACTGTTTTGTAACGGCGGCGGTGTTGATCGGCCTGGCGGAAGCAAAGAAAGTCGGCGAAGATGCGCCGCAGCGATTGATCGACCGCGGCAAGGCCTCGATCATCCGTCAGCGCAAGCCGGACTTTGCCTACGATTACGGCGAGTATCTGAAGTATGTGCCTCAGATGCCGATAAATATGCCCGGCGGCAGTCTGGGCCGTTCGCAGGCCTGCAACGCCGCCATGCGGATTTGGGGCGATGCGCAGGTCACCGACGCGATTATAATAAACTGGCTCGACCGGCTGTTCGCCCGCAACGGTTGGCTCGATATGGGGCGCAAACGGCCCGTGCCCCACGAATCCTGGTTCCAAGTGGCCGGATATTTCTTCTATTTCGGCCATTACTATGCGGCGCGATGCATCGAATTGCTGCCGGAGGCCGATCATCCGGCTTTCCAGGACCAACTGGCCCACGTGCTTTTGGCCGTGCAGGAAAAAGACGGGTCGTGGTGGGATTTTCCCTTATACAATTATCACCAGCAATACGGCACGGCCTTTGCTTTGATGTCCCTGGGAAAATGCCGGCACGCCGCGGAAAAAACTGGGGCACTAAAGTGATCGGCCCAGCCCGGTCCAGCCAGCCGGCTTTTGATTTTATGGATTCAATCGAATTCCCACAAAAATATGCGCAGGCGAGAAACACCGTCGGCATTTACTTCTGCAGTCGATCAATGAATTGGCAACCCACCAAGTACATTTGCTGACCGTCGTGCTCGACTTCTCTTGAGTAAACGACTCGGGCGGCCAGTATTGTAATCATCGGTTTTTGTCCCAGCACGATGGCAAATTGCTCGCATCCCGGCGGCCGTTTAAGATAGAACGAAATGCCTCCCCGGGAAATATCATTACATTCGACGTTAAAATATTCATCCGTCCGCGGCAACAAACCGCCGTGCATGGGCGCAATGCGTTGATTGAATCGATAATGCTTTCTGGGACTGGAACGCATTTGCTCGTACGACTTGGCCGGAGCAAGATCCGGCGCCGGGGCGGACGAACCCATGTCGTCGGCAACCGCCGACGACGATTTCCCCTCGCTAGATTCATATTGCATCTGATCGTCTAAATTTGACATAAACTCGATGACCGGCAAAAAAGCTTTTTTAAATTATAGATTATGATTTGCTACCTTATACGATCCAAAATACTGCCTCTGAAGTGGGGGTGGGGGGATGGCAAAAACTTGGCTCTATCCTATCTCATTCGGATTTGGCAAAATGGCTGCCGGCCCAGGCGTTTATTGGATTGCGTACATCACTTTTTTCATAAGGATGGAATTCATGAAAAGCAATTGGCATCGACGGTTTTACTGTTTGTTGGTTTTTACCCTGAGTTTTTGTTTCGCGGCCCTGCCCGCCAAGGCGGCCGACACGGCCGAAACCGACGCTAAAAACGAGCCGACGGTTCCAAAATACACCAGCCTCCGCCGCCTGGGCGACGACGTTACCCTGGCGGCGCTTTCCAACGGACTGACGGTTATCGTGCAGGAAAACCACGTAGCGCCGGTGGCCACGGTCCGCTGCTTCGTAAAAAACACCGGCAGCATTTACGAAGGCAAGAATCTTGGCTCCGGCATAAGCCACGTGCTGGAGCACGTCGTAGCCGGCGGTTCCACCTCTCGACGCACCGAAAAGGAAATCACCAAAATCGTCGATTCCTTCGGCGGGGCGACCAACGCCTTCACTTCCAACGACATGACCGTGTTTTTCATCGATTGCCCGGCCAGGGAAACCATGACCGCCATCGACCTTGTGGCCGACTCCATGCAGCACGTCAAATTCGAGCCGGCCGAATTCGAGCGGGAACTAAAGGTCGTGCGCCGCGAACTGGCCGACGATGAAGTCGACCGGCAGCACGTGCTTTGGGACATGCTCGATCAGACGATCTACATGGTCAATCCGGCCAGGTATCCCGTGATCGGCTACCTCGACGTGCTCAACCAAACCACCAAGCAAACGATCACGGATTTTTACCGCGACCGCTACGTGCCTAACAATCAGGTTTTCGTGGTCGTGGGCGACGTAAAAACCGATGAAGTGCTGGAACAAGTGGCGAAGCAATACGCCGGCACGCCCCGGGGCCAGGAAACTTATATCGCCCTGACCGACGAGCCGGAGCAACTCTCGCCCCGCCGGGCCGTGCGCGAAATGGACGGCGCAACCTGCGACATGGTGCTTGCCTGGCCGACGGTGAAATTATCGCACCCCGACATGTACGCCCTGGACGTGGCCGCATACATCATCGGCGAAGGCGAGAGTTCGCGCCTGGTCCGCGGTCTGAAGTACGATCGGCAGTTGGTGTTCTCCATCGGTACGGTGAGCCAGACGCCCGATTACGTGCAGGGCTACTTTGCCGTGACCGCCGTTTGCCGGCCGCAAGAGCAGGCCAAGGCCGCCGAGGAAATCCGCCGCGAGGTATATCGGCTGCGCGAGGAGTTGGTCGCCCCGGTCGAACTGGAAAGGGCCAAAAAACAAAAGGCCGTGGAAATGGTCTTGGGCCGGCAAACGGTTCAAGAGGCCGCCTTGAGCCTGGGCCGCGATTTTCTCAGCGCCGGCGATCCGCAGTTCGAAAAAGTTTACGTGGAAAACATCCAAAAGGTGACGGCCGAGCAGATTCGCGACGTTGCCCGGCGATATTTCCTGCCGCAACGGCTCAATCAGGCCGCGATTTTTCCGCCCGGGGCCGCTCCGCCGGAAGCAGAGAAAAAAGCCGGCGGCGGCACGGGCGAAATCAAGTCTTTGCGCCTGCCCAACGGCTTGCGCGTGCTTATAAAGCGACATTCGCACTTGCCCTTGGTCAACATCCAGGCGGCCGCGCTGTGCGGATCGCTGGCCGATAGCGAAGACTCCGCCGGGCGCGCGGCATTGGTCGCGGCCATGCTCGATCAGGGCACGGCCGATCATTCCGCCCAGCAAATCGCCGAATACTTCGATTCCATCGGCGCGAATTTCGGCGCCGAGGCGGGGCGGTGCACTATTTTCGCCGGAGCGACCGCGATGCGCGAGGATTTTCCCAAGGCCGCCGCGCTGTTTGCCGAGTGCGTTACCCGGCCCGTGTTCCCGCGAGAGGAATTCAAAAAGAATCAAACTCTGGCCCTAGGCGCAATCGCCCGCCGGGCCGATAATCCGCAAGCCCAGATCGCCGAATTTTTCTACGACAGCCTGCCCGCCAGATCGCCTTATCATGTTTTACTGGGCGGCAAAACCGAAACGGTCAAACGCTTGACGGCCCAAAGTTTACAGGAATATCACGCCAAGTACTTCGTGCCCGAGAATATGATCGTAACCGTTTTCGGCGACATCGACCCGGATGAAGCGGCGGCCACGGCCGCCCGGCTTTTCGGGCAACTCAAGCCCGATCCCAAGTTTGAAAAATTATCGTTCGTGGGGAACAACTCCATCCCTAAAACCCTTGTCTTGCACAAACAGATTGACAAGCCGACGGGCATGATTTGGCTGGGGTATTCCGCGCCGAGCATTTTCGACAAGGAGGATCACACCGCCATGACGCTCTTGAATGCGATCCTCGCAGGCTATTATTACCCGGGCGGTTGGCTGCATACCGAGCTTCGCGGCGAGGGCCTGGTGTATTACGTGCAAGCATCTCAGGTCACGGGTCCGGTGGCGGGCTATTTCACGGTGCTCGCCCAAACCATGCCGGAAAAGCTCCCTGAAGTCGTCAAGCGGATTTTGAAGAATATCGAAAAGGCGAAAGCCGGCACGATCGACGATGATGAATTCCGCGTTGCCGTCGATAGGGTTACGGCTTTGCACGCCCAGGAAAACACCACCATCGAGGCCCAAGCCAAACTGGCCGCGCTTTATGAGCTATACGGCTTGGGATACGATTACGATAAAACTTTCGACGCCCGCATCCAGGCCGTCAAACTCGACGACGTGGTCCGAGTCGCCCGAAAATATCTGGGCAATTACATATTGACGACCATGTCGCCGGATGAAAAAGAGAATAATAAATAATTCGTTGGGGCGACAGTTGCACTGTCGCCTCGTGGCTATATATTCGGGGTGACAGTGCAACTGTCACCCCAACGCATGGTTTGTATAAACATAGATGGACCATTTCACCTTTACCGCCGACGACGAGACCGAGACTGCCCGGCTCGGGGCCGCGCTGGCCATAGCGCTGCCCGAGGGAACGGTCGTGGCCTTGTATGGCACGTTGGGGGCCGGCAAGACCCGGCTGGTGCAGGCCCTGGCCGAGGCCCTGGGCATCGAGCGCCGCCAGGTGGTCAGTCCCACCTTCGTGCTCATCCAGGAATATCACGGACAAAAAACCGTTTATCACATCGATGCCTATCGGCTGCGCGGCGAGGATGAATTTTTGGCCTTGGGACCGGATGAGTATTTCGAAAGCCGGGGTCTGGTGCTGGTGGAATGGGCCGATCGCGTACACGGCTGTCTGCCCCGGGAAAGAGTGGATATCCGCGTGGAAATAACCGGCCCCGGCCGGCGGCAATTCGACATCGCCGCGACCGGCGAGAAATACGTTTCGGCGATTGCCGATTTGGCCGGCAAACTCGGCCAACGATTCAGCCCTTCATGAATATGCAAAAACGCACTCATAATATGACGCATAGTCCATTCCTGAAAGAGTGGTAACATGAGATGGCCGATTCAAATCCAGTTGCTTCTGCCCGTGCTTTCGGTCGTGGTGATGGCCATTGTGCTGGCCAGCGCCGTTAGCGCGTATATGGGAGTGGAACACGCGCGCAAGACCCAGGACGAGAACCTCCGTCGCGTGGTGGCCGTGCTTTCCGAGGCGCGATTCTCTTTAAGCGAACCGGTCCTGCGGCAAATGAGCGGACTGTCCGGGGCCGAGTTCGTATTTTTCGCTCTCGGCGGCGTTCCTCAAGCCAGTACGTTGCGTCTAAGCAAGGACGACCTGGAACTGCTTCAACGCCCGGCCGCCGATAAAGGGCCGGAGGCGTTAGGCTCCGATCGCACGGTCTTGATCTCGGGTCGCGTTTATCTTTGCCAACGCGTGCCGGTAAGAGAACGAGACCCGATTTTGCCGGCCGGATCGCTGATCGTGCTGTATCCCCAAGACCGCTGGTGGTCGGCCCTGCGCCAGGCGGCCTATCCGGCGCTGATGGCGGGCGCGGCGGCCGTGATCGCCGTGATACTGGTCACGACAATCCTCTCGCACCGCTTCGTGCGGCCGATTCATCGACTCGGCAATCAAGCCGCGGCCATTGCCCGGGGAGATTTCAAGACCGTACCCCTTTCGCGCCGCAACGACGAAATCCGCGACCTGACGCAGTCCATAAACCAGATGGCCCTACAACTCGGCCGGTATGAAAACGAGGTCCGCCGCAACGAGCGGCTCCGCACCCTGGGAAAACTGGGAGCGGCAATGGCCCACCAACTCCGCAACGCGGCCACCGGCGGGCTGATGGCCATCGAACTTCACAAGCGCCATTGTTCGGCCGGCGCCGGCAAGGAATCGCTGGACGTGGCCTTGCGACAACTGCATCTGATGGAATCGTATTTACAGCGATTTCTCATGCTCGGTCAGGCCCGGACCGCGCCTTTCGAAACCGTTTCGCTTGCGGCCGCGGTCGAAGACGCCCTGGACCTGATCCGCCCGGCGTGCGCTCACGCGGGCGTGGAACTGATTTACTCGAAGCCCGACGCTCCCATCCTGGTGCACGGCGATCCCGACGCCTTGCGACAGCTTACCGTAAACTTGGCGCTCAATGCCGCGGAGGCCGCCGGAGGGCAAAAAGATCGCCCGGCGAAAATCGCCCTTGACCTAGTGCTCGTGGGCGAAGACCGCGCGGTTTTGCGCGTCCGCGATTCCGGCCCGGGGCCGGCCGAAGACGTGGCCCAACGATTGTTCGAGCCGTTCGTGTCCGGAAAACCGGAAGGCACGGGCTTGGGACTTTTCGTGGCCCGACAGGTCGCCGAGGCCCATCACGGGACGATCCGCTGGCTGCGCGAAAATGATATGACGTGTTTTACCGTGGAATTTCCCAGTTGCAAATCATAACCAGTCCAAACCGCGACCGCCGGTCGCGGCATTATGAAATGATTCCCTTTCCACTATTACCTATAACCTGCCATGACGCATCTGTTGATCGTGGATGACGAACAAAGCATTTGCTGGGCTTTGAGCAAACTGGCCGAAGAGATGGGCTTCAGCGCCGCCTCGGCGGCCACGGCCGAAAACGGTCTGGAATCGGCACGAGTCACGCGCCCGGACGTTATCGTGCTGGACGTGCGCCTGCCCGGCATGGACGGCTTGACGGCAATGCAGCATTTCCGCACCTTGTTGGGTTCCGTGCCCATTATCGTGATCACCGCTTTCGGCGAATTAACCACGGCGGTGTCGGCCGTGCGCAACGGGGCATTCGATTACCTGCTGAAACCTTTCGATTTGAACGTTGCCGAGCGGACCGTTCGTCGGGCGTTGCACTGCGCGGCCCAACCGCCCGCGCCGCCAACCCCGCCGCCCAAAGACCGCGAGGAAATGATCGTGGGCAATTCCCCGGCCATCCAGGAGGTATTCAAACGCATCGCCCTGGTCGCACCATCCGACGCCTGCGTGCACATCCGCGGCGAAAGCGGCAGCGGCAAGGAATTGGTGGCCCGGGCAATCCACCACTACAGCCGGCGCTCGGAGTCCCCGTTCATAGCCGTCAACGTCGCCTCGTTGAATCCGTCCCTGGCCGAAAGCGAGTTGTTCGGGCACGTCAGGGGGGCGTTCACCGGTGCGGATCAACCGCGAAAAGGATTCATGGAGCAAGCCCACGGCGGCACGATCTTTTTAGACGAAATCGCCGACATTCCCATGGCCGTGCAGGTTAAATTGCTCCGCGTCCTGGAACACGGCGAGATTTTGCCGGTCGGCGGCGAGCGGCCCGTGCACAGCGACTTCCGCCTGATTTCGGCCACGCATCAGAATCTCAGCCGTCGTGTGGCCGAAGGCTCGTTTCGCCACGATCTGTATTTCCGCCTGATTACCTTCGAGATCGAAATCCCTCCCTTGCGCCAGCGGCGCGAGGACATTCAGGCCTTGACCGAGCATTTTCTCGACGTCTTGTCGGCCAAAAACGAAGGGCGGCGTCCTTCACTTTCAGCCGAGGCAATCGCCGAACTGGAGCGCCGCGATTGGCACGGCAACGTCCGCGAACTGGGCAACGCCGTAGAGCACGCGATGATCCTTGCCCAAGGCGGCGTAATCGCCGCCGAACATCTTCCTCCGCCCATGCTTCCCGCAAGCATCGCCGATCCCGTCCACCGGCGTGCGATCTCCGCGCTTATCGGGCAATGGGCGGAAATTCAACTCCAAGGTTCCGAAGATACTCGGGATCTTTATGAGCAATTGTTGAAACTCGTCGAACCGCCGCTTTTTCGCGCGGCCATGAAACGCTCCGGCGGCCAATTCATCGCCGCCGCCCGAAAACTGGGAATCCATCGCACGACCCTGCGAAAAAAGTTGGAGGAGTTCACCGACAACGAGCCGTAAACGCCTTACCCGGATTATTCATAACCTGGAATTTTTAACGCAGAGCGCGAAACACCAGCCCAAAGCGCAAGCGAGGGTAACCTGTTTACCATTCCTCGCTTGCGCTTCGGGCTATTGTGAATTTATGAATAATCCGGGTTTACCCGGGCACGCCGAGCGGATCGGATACGGGCGCGTCGGCGGGGCTTGCCTCGGGCGTTTTAGCGGTCAATGATTTTCGCAACCGCCGCACGGCCGGCCACCAGTTTTGATAAGCGTGCATCGCCGCCCGACCGACCAGGCGCCGAGGGGCTACCACCACGCGGCCGATGGTGTACGTCGCCGGACGCCAGCGGGCGAGCGCTTCGGTCAGCGGCCCGATGCAATCGACGGCCTGCCATTGCCCGTCGGCGTGCAGCCGTTCCAGAATATGCCAGAACATCACCTGGCCCGGGCTGAATTGGGCAAACCGCGGATCGTAACCGATCTTGTGCGCGTAATACACGCCCTTGGCGCTGAAACCGTATAAAACGGCAATCGCCTGCCCTTCCAATTCCAGCGCGGCGATCTCCAATTGGCCCCACTGGGCCAATCGTTCGGCCTGGGCAAGGAAGAACTCGAACATTCCAGGCGTGCATAAAACCGAACTTCCACGCAAGCCTTTCCAACTGCGATCCTCGACCTCGAATACTTTTTCCAGCCAGGGCCGCACGTCGCGCGGATCCAGGTGCGAGAGCATTTCAAAACTGACCTCGCCTTCCTCGTTCAAACGCCGCGCGGCCTTGTTTGTCGCCTGTCGATGTGCCCGGGAAAGGTTTTTCTGGAAAAAATCCCAGTCGCGGGTGATTTCGATCCGGGCTACATGATAACGATCGTGAGTAGCCCGAGCCGCATTTGCCCGATCGCAAGCCTGCACAAACGCCCGCCAACGCGGCGAGTGCACCACCGTATCGTTGAGCCAGAGCCATTGCCAGGACACGGTTGCGGCGGCGGCAAGAATGGCATCCAGGGAGGCGGCCGTGTCTGTGGACGGATCGAGCAGCAATTCTCCGCAGGGCGACCACGGGTTGCAAGGCAAAGTGCCAGCCGACAGCAAACCGGCCAGCCTGCGCGATATCAAGGGCAGCGCAGCCACCCAGCGGCCGTTTTCTTCCACCGCAAAGGCGTGGAAACCTCCGCGCGGGGCAAAACGCTCAAGCCATAAAGCCAACAATTCCGCCCGGGCCGTAGGCAGCGCAACTTCGCTACGCCACCACAGATCGTCCCATGCCTGGGCTGCGGACCGCAGATCGTCGATACTTTTTAGATGGATAATTCGCTGCCGGGCCATGCTAAATACTCCGCCAATTCTCCATCAACTATAGCATTCTTTCCCCGATGAAAAGAGTTTATTAACATTCGAGCTCCTCTCGTTCCCACGCTCTGCGTGGGAAGGGGCGTCAGGAGCGAGTTGCCTGCCTTTCATGCCGACACAGAACGTCGGAAAACACTGGTTCCCACGCATAGCATGGGAACCAGGAAATCGGCGGCGATCCGCCTCGCCATAACCCGACTCGGGGAATTTTTGATCGGTTTTCCCCCTCGATAGATGCAATTTTCAAATTTCTCGGGGGGGCCCTTTTACAAAGATTGATATATCCACAATTCTGGGTATATTTACCGCTGTAAGACTCTCTTGAGAAATCCTAAGGCCCAATTCTAGAGGCAGCGTCCATATCCCGAAACAACGATCGTCCGACTCTAACGGACGTCGTGGATGCATTCCCTTATCGGCTCGGCGTGGAGAGCCGTTTCCTGGATTGAGTTACGTCAATGCGTAAATGCGCAGGAACGAGCACTGTTACCGGCTCATAACCGCGATTGTGCCGTTTGACTTGACTGCCCATCGTGCGTTGGGGGTTGAGCGGCTACGAATAGAAAAGAGCAGTAACACCGGAATGTAACTCGAAATCGCAAATTACTGAAGAAGGAGATGGTATGAATTAATTTCTCTGAGGCGGTAGACTCTGGAAAATGTAAGTTTTCCGGAGTAGACGGGTCACAGGCTGTATTGGTTATTTGAGGCAAAGACCTCGTAAAGGAGATTGGTCAGACCTGTGGCCGAAGCGCCACCGTGAGGCCCGAAAGGCGACCTCGAATAGGAGAATGGTGACCGCCGCAGAGCTTGTCTACTCCACCTCGTTTTTTAACCATTTCTTT
>JBEKIK010000006.1:0-13756 GCA_050011795.1 Thermoguttaceae bacterium
AACGGGGCACTCAGTTCGAGCATACTCGAAACCCTGCACGATGCAGGTCCCAACGCAAATCTTAACTCCTTGAATTGTCTTGGCCCGGGCTCGCTGCCTTCAACTACCGACGTGAACATCACCGGCAGCGGAGCAACCCTGGATCTGAACAACATCAGCCAGACCGTAGGTTCGTTGTCCGGCGTGGCCGGCAGCGAGGTGAAGCTCGGCAGCGGCACCCTAACCGTCGGCAATAGTACCTCGACCACTTTCGCCGGTGCGATTACCAGTACAACGGGCGGATCGTTGATTAAACAAGGCACCGGCACCCTTACACTTACCGGCGCCAATACCTTTACCGGCGCTGTCAGTTTCAACGGCGGTTTAATCAATGCCGGCAGTCTGAACAAGCTCGGCAACGGGACAGCGCTTAATTTCAACGGCGGCGGTTTGCAGTTTAGCGGCGTGTACGATCCCTCGACGCGGACCATGACGTTCCAATCCGGCGGTGCCACCCTCGATACGCAGAACAACAACATCATTCTAGCCAACGCAATCGGCAACGGCGGCTCAGGCGGTTTGACGAAAAACGGTCAGGGGCTTTTGACCCTCAGCAGTAATCCCACTTACACGGGGCAAACGGTTATCAGCGAAGGTCAATTGCAGTTTAACACGGGAACCATATCTTTATCCACAATCTCCGGACAAGGGGAATTGATCGTCGGCGGCACCGGGTCTACCACCCAACTTACCGCCTCGAGTATTTCCGTCGGAACTCTGACCATTGGGGCGAATTCCACGATGACCATCAGCACCATTAGCGGCGCTCCGCTTAGCGATCTTGATTCCACAAAGGCGGTTCCCGAACCAGGCGCAAGGATTTAGCTGCTTATTGCCGCGGCGGCCGTTTGCTTAAAAAAAAGATGCTAGCCCGGCTATATCCGCCTTACGATCATCAAACCCATGGACTGGAATCCATGGGTTTTTTTGTGATATAACGGACAGATCCCGTAAGCTAAACTTGCATTAAGCATTAGGCTTTAATGATTGAGTGGTATCTATGTTTTTGGCTTTAAGACCTATGGTTACCGGTTATTCTCGATTGTCGGCGCGGCAAGCGCGTGTCGTTTTGGTAATTCTTGCATTGGTGACCTTGTTTTGCATCGAGGTGTCCATCTCGCCTCTGTGGCAAGGCAATTTCGAGCGGAAAAGTAGCGGGTCGCGCGACGTGGCCTTATTTCGGGCGATGGTGGATCGTATGCACGACGGCGAGGACTTTTATCAGGCCTCGGCCGCCGAACTGACCGCCCGAGGTTATCCCACGCGAAGCGTGTTTAACTGGCGCACGCCGTTGCCGATGTGGCTGATAAGCCGATTGCCCAGAGTGGAATGGGCAAAGTATTTTTTTGCCGCTTTGTCGCTGGGGGTAATAGTATTAGCCTTCGAGGCACTGGCCCGGGACCAGGAATCCAATGAGATCAAGGGGGACAGTCCCATTTTTGCCGACCATGCAAGCATGCTGCCCGAAAAAACGGGACAGTCCCCGTATATTCGGTTTGGCTGCGTGGTTTTATTGAGCGGTCCGTTGTTGTTCACCATGTTGGACAATCTGTTTGTGATGTCTGAATTATGGGCAGGGGTATTGATCGCCTGTTCGCTTTGTGCCTATGGAATGGATAAGCCCAAACTCGGCCTGGGATTTGGATTGACCGCCTTGTTCGTTCGCGAACTGGCCTTGCCTTATTGCTTGCTTTGCGCGGGCATGGCGTTGCTGCGATTTGTCCGCTCAAAAGAGATAGTCTCGTTTTCGCCGACGAAAGGTGACAGTCTGATTGTCACCGACCATCGCTCAGCGACGGGAAGCGGAAAATCGGGGCAGTTGCTATGGGAACTCGTTGGTTGGGGGCTGGGATTTTCCGCATGGCTGATTTTTTATGGATGGCATTGGTGGAACGTGTCGGGTTTGATCTCTCCGGGCGCCTTGGCTCATAAACACGGCTGGATCCGATTAGGCGGGGCGGGATTTGTGCTTGCCACGGCCCGGATGAATGCGTATTTGTTTTTATTGCCGCCCTGGGTAACGGCGTTGTATTTCGCCTCTGCGATGTTCGGACTGGGCGGCTGGCACAGCCCGCTGGGCACGCGCATCGGCTTGAGCGTCTGCTTGTACGTGATGTTTTTTGCCGTCGTGGGGCAAGATTTCAACCAGTATTGGGGCTCGATCATTGCTCCGCTGTTGTGTTTCGGGGTGGTGCGATTGCCGGCCTCGATGCGCGATCTTTGCCGGGCGGCGGGGATTTCCATAACAAAAACCCCCGGTGTATTCACCGGGGGCTAAATAATTGGATCACACAAATCCCAACAACGCCCCTAATTCCATTACAATCGTTATAGACCTCATGGTTGGTGTGGAGCGGGTGAAAACTATTACAGCCGGTAAATATTAATTAAACTTTTTGATTTGACATTCTCGGGATCCGACCTAGATTTCAACGTAGAGGCGAGGCGCGAGAGCGTCAGCCTGAGAGTTGAGAAGGCCGAAAGGCCGACTCAGTGCAGCGTCTTATCAGCCGGAAAGCGGATTGAGATACTTTTCCAGAAGGCGGGACGCTGTGCGAATCAGGCCTGCAGCCTCTTAATCCTCGACAAAGGCAAACCGGTCGCAAGGCCGGCTACGCAAAGCTAAGGGCCGGCGTAAAGCCGCCGGCAGCCTGGCTGCCGAAAGGGTGAAAACCAAAGATCGGCAAAGACGAGGAGGAGGTTTTTTACTAAAGCCGGGCTCCCGAGGGTAAACCAAAGCAGGCCGGCGTCGGTTTTTTGAAAACGACGTTGTTACCCAAAGGAACCCAATTTTTCTTATTATCCGGTAGTTTCCTTGTGGAAACGAAAACTGGAATGGAGGAATACTCATGAAGTCGCTAGCCCTGAAGTTACGTCGTTTCCTCGTTTCCGAGGATGGACCCACCGCGGTCGAATACGCGGTGATGCTGGCCTTGATCGTGATTGTGTGCTTGACGGCGATTACCTCCATCGGCGCGAAAGCCAAAGCGACATTCGGCAAACTTGCCAGCTCGCTGCCAAGTTCTTAAAAAGTCGGACGCCTGACAATTGGCCCTGTTGCCGGGGCCGGAATGTCACAACCGCGATAACCGGAAGATTCCCCTCGGCGTTAAAAAAATAGCGCCAAGGGGATTTTTTTAACATATCCTTTAATTGGAGGGTTCAGGGTACAGGGTTCGGGGTTCTGCATTTGATGGAGAATTTTCCAATCGCTGAATCTTTAATCCTTAAATCCCAATCCCCGAATCCTCTTTTGTTCCCACGGTCTTCCAGGGGAACACAATTGCAACGGCGTTCCCACGCTGAAGCGTGCGAATTAGATGAAAACCCAGTGCGGTATAAAGCCGCAACCGAAACCCCCGGTGTGTTCACCGGGGGGCTAAATAATCTGAACCCTGAACCCTGAACCCATAAACAGAGAGAAAAATCATGCAGTTGTGGAACGATTTTCCCCACTATATGGCCGAACACTGGCACTTTTGGCTTGTCAGCGCGGTACTGGTCGCGGCGGCGATCATCGACGGTTGGAAACTCAAAGTCCCCAACTGGATTACTTTTCCATTTATCCTATGCGGCTGGATTTACAGCGTTGCATATTTTGGCTGGGAAGGTTTTGGCTGGAGTTTATTGGGGACCTGCATTGGCTTGGCGCTTTTGCTGCCCGCTTACGCCATCGGCGGCATGGGGGCCGGAGACGTAAAACTTCTGGCCGGCGTGGGGGCCTGGATCTGGGGTACGAACACCTTTTATGCTTTTTGCATCTCCGCGCTGATCGGCGGCGCGATCGCCTTGGCGATGGTCTTATGGAAACGAAGTTGGCGCCGTCATTTGCACCAATTTTGGGCCATCCTTTTTGAAATCTGGATAATCCGCGAACCAAACCAGCTTTCCACGATCGCCGCCGAGCGAAAGAGTTCCATGTTGTTGTTGCCTTACGGAATTCCTATTGCCATTGGAACGATTACCTATTTTATCTGTACTGGAATGTTGCCGTGAAATTACCCACATTATCAAAATTAGATTCCCACGGAGGACCGTGGAAACCAGAGGAAAATGGAAAACCAGGACAATTAGCCTGGACCAAAGGTTCAACGCCATCCACAAATCTGCCAAACGTCGAGGTTAAGCTAGAGAAAGTTTGTCGGATTTGCCGAAGACAACGACGAGGCGCCGCGGCCGTCGAGTTTGCCGTAGTTGCGCCGGTTTTTTTCCTGCTCGTTTTTGGAATGATCGAGTATGGACGCATGGTCATGGTCCAACAGGTATTAACAAATGCTTCAAGAGAAGGAGCCAGAGTTGGAGTAGTAGATCCGCCGACAGGAAAAACGAGCTTATCGCAAGTGGCAAGCACAGTAAACACCTATCTTACCTCGGCGGGTATTAGTGGGGCAACCATTACGGCGTATATAAGTCAAAATAGTGGCGTAACATGGACGGTGGCTGACCCTAGCACTGCCACTTACGGCCAGCCGATTAAGGTCAGCGTGTCGGTGCCTTTCAGTAATGTCAGTTGGCTTCCCACGTCAATATTTGGAAACGGAGGCAGAATATTACAGGCATCCACAGTTATGCGTCGAGAAACAGTACAGTAGGCGTTAAACTCAACCATCTTTGGAAGCGTGAGTTTAACGGTTATAACGATTATACCGGCATTAAAGTTTTAAGCCCTGTCTTGGGCGCTTGGGGGTTCTCATGCGAGCCAAATCCATGGCTTTGCTGATGTTGGCGCTAGGTTGCGGCCTGGTTGCCTCGATCGGCATAACACAGGTAATGGCAAAGCGGAATAGCGAGCCGTCAGGGCCTGTCGGAGACACCGTGCCAATCTTAGTTGCCACGAAGGAGATTTCCTTGGGCGAGCCTTTATCCTCCGCCGTGCTAAAACAGGAATCTTGGCCTAAGGACAAAGTTCCCCTGGGTGTTCTATCCAACATCGAAGACGTGGAAGGGCGGCGCGTAAGGCAGAAACTCTTTGCCGGCGAACCCATTCTGGAAAATAAATTACTCAGTAAAGGGGCCTCCGCGCAAGGCGCAAGCGCCGTCATTCCCCTGGGATATCGCGTTGTCTCGGTGCAGGTCGATTCCGTCAGCGGCTCGGGTCTGATCCTGCCCGGAGATCGGGTGGACGTGCTGGTCTATTTGGTCGGCAATTCACAACACGAGATCCCGGAAACATCGACCAGAACAGTGTTGCAGGACATCAAGGTCTTTGCCGTCAACGACGTGGTGGAAATGGACAAAGACGGCAAAGATAAATCCATAATTGCAAAGACGATTTCGTTGCTGGTCACCCCGGCCCAAGGCGCCAAAGTTACCTTGGCCTGCGAAATGGGCAAAATCCGCCTGGTGATGAGGGGGCCCGACGACAATGCCCATGCCGAAGACGCCACGGCAAAACCGGAGGAGCTCTTGGGCCTTTCAGCCTTCGCCAACCGGAATAAAGATTCAACCGAGCAAAAAAAGACCGACACTAAAGCGGGCATGTTCGATTTATTGAATCAAATGAAGGCCAACGCGGCCGTCAAACAAATGCCGCAACCCCCCGCACCGGTTTCATGGACCATGCGGATTCTGCAACCGGACGGAATAAACGACGTGGTTTTACAGTCCGACAACACCGCGGCGGCGGGAAATTCCACCTTGGGGCACTGGCGAATCAGCAGCAGCAACAACACAACAAGTTCAGGCGGAAGTAATCCGGGTACGGACCAAACGGGCAGCGGGAAAAGCGAGAAAATCCCGCCAACTTCGGATACGCCTACGGTCAAAACCCCGATCGCCTCTCCGCCCGAGCCCAATACTGCGAACGCATCGGACCACAATATGAAGAATTCTTTGGATTCCAGGACAGAATAAACAAAGTCCCCTCTCCCGACCAACCGACCATGCTACGCATGATGCCCGTCGGTGCCCGGAGAGGGTTAGGGTGAGAGCAAACCCATATATTTAGATAATAAAAATTAGGGATGAACCATTCCGAGTGCATGAAGCCCGGAATTAAAACGTAAGGAAAACAAGGATGTTTAAGCACACTCTTTGGCGCATGTTTGCGCCGTCGGCGATTATCTGTTGCATTACCCTTTGTTCGATGGCGCAATCTCAATCAACGGCCAATTCGGTGAAAACTCCATCGGTGATGTTTTCAAACCAGCAATCGACTACTGCAACAAATACCGGGAATAATAACACGAATAATGAGAATAATAGTAGGGAGCCGTCCATACCGGCGCCGGAGAAAGCGCTTTCGACCGCCATCAATTTCGATGTGAAATCATCCAATGAGCGCATGGAAATGAGCGTGCATACAAGCCGGATCATCACCATCGGACAGAAGATCCCGCAAGCCCAAGTCAACAATCCGGAAATACTGGACCTCACGCCCCTGTCGCCCACCCAGGTGCAGGTCTCGGCCAAGATGGCCGGAGTGACGCAGATCAACCTTTGGGGCGAGGATCAGAAACTATACACCGTCGACGTGATCGTATTTGGCGACGCCTTACAACTCAAAATGCTGTTGAAATCGCAGTTCCCCAATTCCGTCTTGAACGTCATCCCGGTTAACGGTTCGGTAATAATCTCGGGTTTTGTCGACAAGGCCGAAAATATTGATCGGATTATTCTGATAGCCGAAAAGTTTTATGGTAAAGGCAATGTGATTAACAACATGAGCGTGGGTGGGGTGCAAACGGTGCTCTTGCACGTGAAAGTGATGGAAGTATCGCGGACAAAATTGCGGCACCTGGGTTTCGATTGGGCCAAAATTACCGGTGGTAATGTAATTACTTCGGGCGTGTCAGGATTATTATCCGATTGTAATCCAAGCGGATTAACTACTTTGAATGGCGCCCCTAGTATTCCACCCTCTGCAGTGAGTCCTTATGGCAATGCTTTTCGCTCTACTTCTCCTTCCACATTTGCCTTTAATGTAGTTAGCGGCAGCAGCGCTTTCTTCGGCGTGCTGGATGCCTTGCGTCAGGACAACTTGTTAAAGTTACTGACTGAACCGACGCTGGTGACCGAAAGCGGCCGGGCCGCTTCGTTCAATTCCGGCGGACAAGTAGCCTATCCAGAGCCACAAGGACTCGGTAGCGTTGCCATAGCTTATAAGAGTTACGGCACGAAAGTCGATTTTATTCCCATTGTGTTGGGCAACGGCAAAATCCGCCTGGAAGTCAGGCCAGACATAACCGAACTCGATTGGGCCAATGGCACCACGATTTCCGGGACACAGGTGCCGGGCTTCTCGGAACGTTACGCCGACACGGCCGTGGAGTTGACGGCGGGCCAGACGCTGGCCATCGCCGGATTGGTGGAATCGCGCGTGGATGCCGAAAACAGCGGCCTGCCTTGGATCAGCGAAGTGCCTTATCTAGGGGCGGCATTTCGCACAGTCAACGAAACCATCAATGAGCTCGAACTGCTGATCTTGGTCACGCCCGAGTTTGTCGACGGCATGGCCGCCTCCGAGGTTCCGCCCTGCGGACCGGGCATGGAAACCACCAGCCCCACCGATTGGGAACTGTACTTGAAAGGCCATTTGGAGGTGCCGAATTGCTGCCCGACCGGCAACGGCGGAGTATGCCTGCCATGCAACGGATCCCCCGAGCCGGTGCCCGAGGAAGGTTTGATGGGACCGGAACAAATCAGTGCGCCTCCCGCTTCCAACTCCACCAAAAGTACGTCCAATCCCGGCGGCCAGAACACCACCGACACGGCTGCCCCCGCGAATATGGCCCGGCGCGGCGGCGATTCGTCCGCTCCTTATAGCCGTTACACTTCATCCAGACCGAACAACCCATCGGGCAATTCTTCATCCGGCGCATCAAACAGTCCACCCGGATTCATCGGCCCTGTTGGTTATGATGTAGTAAAGTAAAGTAGACGAGCTTGCGCGCTCTTTGCCGGGCTTGAAAATATACACATATTTAGCCCCGGGTGAATACACCCGGGGTTGAGTAGAATGACATTTTGCTGGCGCGGCATAAAGCCGCAACCCAAATCCCCGGTGTGTTCACCGGGGGCTAAATATCTAATGACAAAGATAAACAATCGAATCGACTACTCATGAGTAACGTTCTCCGTTTGGCAATCGTCGATCCCAACGACACTCAACGCGAGGCCCTAAAGGGTCTTTTGCTGGGCATGGACATGATCTGGCTGGAAGCTGAATGTTCCCGCTACGAGTTCTTCAGCGACGTGGTGGCTCAAACCAAGCCGGACATCGCCCTGGTGGCCATCGATTCAGATCCGCCTAAGGGGCTGGATTTGGTGCGCAAGTTGACGGCCCTTTCGCCAGATTGCGCGGTGCTGGTCGTCAGCTCCTCGAACGACGGCAGCTTGATTCTTCAGGCCCTGCGGGCAGGCGCCAAGGAATTCCTCACCCAACCCGTACGGATCGAAGACTTGCTGGGCGCTTTGGGCAGGATCAGCGAACGGCGATTCGGACAGGGCGAGAACAAGCCCCGCGGCTGCCAGGTTATCGCCGTGGCCGGCGCTATCGGAGGCGTAGGCACCACCAGCCTGGCCGTGAATCTGGGATGCGCCTTGGCCCGGGAAGAAAAAAACTCGGTGGCCTTGATCGATCTGGATTTGTGTCTGGGCGTCGCGGACGTGTATTTAGACACCATTCCGGATTCTACCCTGGTCGATGTTTCCCAAAACGTGACTCGGCTTGATTTCACGCTTTTGAAACGTTCGCTGACCAAACATTCCTCCGGATTGTATTTGCTGCCGCGGCCGGTCCAACTCGAAGACATCAAGTTGATCACTTCGGTCGATCTGCAGCGCGTAATCGGCTTGATGAAGGCCACCTTTACCCATCTGGTGCTGGATCTGTCGAAGGGCTACAGTTCCATAGACATGATCGCCCTGGAGATGGCCAATCATATCCTCCTGGTGGCGCAACTCGATTTGCCTTGCCTGCGAAACGTGGTAAGGCTGATGATGTCGTTCCATGAAATGGAAGGCATCGCCGAAAAGGTGAAGATCATCATCAATCGCGTGGGACTCGATACCGGCCACATCACCCTGAAAAAAGCGGAAGAAACCATCGGCAAGGAAATCTTCTGGCAATTGCCCAACGATTATCGCACGATGATCGAGGCTCGCAACAACGGCGTGCCGCTTATCGAGCAAGCCCCCAAGGCCGCCATTACCCAGTCGATTGTCCAACTGGCCGGCGCTCTGACAAACGACGGCAAGATCGAGGCGGTCGAGAGCATGGGCAAAAAATTCGGCCTAAGCGGCCTGCTAAAACTCTGGCCGATAAAAGCCGGCAAATAGATCGTAGCCCGCCGTCTTATTTCCCCCGGCAAACGGCATATCCGATACAATCGTTATTGCTTGATTGGGCGATCGGCGCGATCGCCGATTCAATTGCCGGCCGCATCAATAAGCTATCTTTTCTTGGATATTTTTCAACCGCAAATCCCCGAAATCGTTCCTGAACGCCGAGTGATTACCCGCCATGCCCATGATAGCATCACCTTTACGCGCATCCGACTCGAAAGAAAACAGTTTTGAGGAGTTGAAGCAACGCATCCATAACAAGCTCGTGGACAAACTCGATTTGTCCCGGGTAGGCGAAATGGAAGGCGAAACGCTGCGACGCGAGATCCGCCTGGTCGTCGAGCACCTTTGCGACACCGAAGACACACTCTTGAATCGAAACGAGCGGGAACGGTTGGTAAACGAGGTGCTTGACGAGACCTTCGGCCTGGGACCGTTGGAAATGCTGTTAAAAGATCCCTCGATCAGCGATATTTTGATTAACGGCCCCAAGAACGTGTATATCGAACGCCGGGGAAAGATGGAAAAGACCACCGTATGTTTCCGCGACAACACGCATCTGATGCAGATAATCGACCGGATAATATCCAAAGTTGGCCGCCGGGTGGACGAAACGTGTCCCATGGTCGATTCGCGGATGCTCGATGGTTCGCGTTTTAACGCCATCATTCCCCCCTTGGCCCTGGACGGGGCCTGCGTTTCCATCCGGCGTTTCGGCACGAATCCCTTGAAACTCGAGGAACTGCTGAACTTCAAAAGTTTCACTCCCGAGATGGTCATGCTGCTGGAAGGGGCCATCAAGGCGCGGCTTAACATCCTCATTTCCGGCGGCACGGGCTCGGGCAAAACGACCTTGCTCAACACGCTTTCCAGCTTTATTCCCAACACCGACCGCATAGTGACCATCGAGGACGCCGCCGAATTACAATTGCAGCAGGATCACGTGGTGCGATTGGAAACGCGCCCGGCGAACATCGAAGGCAAGGGGGCCATCTGCACCACCGACCTGGTGCGAAACGCCCTGCGCATGCGCCCCGAACGCATAATCATCGGCGAGTGCCGCGGTGCCGAAGCCCTGGACATGCTCCAGGCCATGAATACCGGGCATGAAGGTTCTATGACCACCTTGCACTCCAATTCCCCGCGCGACGCGCTTGCGCGCCTGGAAACGATGATCATGATGGCCGGCTTCGAGCTGCCCTTGAAAGCCATGCGATCCCAGATCGCCAGCGCCATAGACCTGATAGTGCAATCCAGCCGTTTGCAGGGCGGACCGCGCAAAATCACTTGCATTTCCGAGGTAGTGGGCATGGAACAGGATACCGTCGTGATGCAAGACATTTATCGATACGATAAGGAAGGCGTTGACGAGCACGGCCGAGCCTACGGAAAGTTCACAGCCACGGGCGTGCGCCCGACGTTCATGCCGCGATTGGAAGCGGCCGGGGTGCGTCTGCCCGCAAGCGCATTCCGCCAACGCGTGATGTTGGAGGACTAAAGCTTGCTGAATCTCATACTTATTGCCGCTATTACGTTTACGGGCGTGACATTGATCGTGCTGGGCCTGTCCTTGTTGATGCGCAACAAGCCCAAAAACCGCATCGAGGATCGGCTGGGCCTGCTGACCGGCAAGGCCAATCCCGCAGCCAAGGAAATCTCACTGAAGGAAAGCGTCCTGGCCCATCCGCTGGACGACTCCCCCGGCATTTTAGAGCGTTTTATCCAGAGGTTTGGGGACGTAAACAAAATTTTCGAGCAAGCCGATACCTCGCTTACCGTAGTGAAGCTGCTGTTGATATCTATGGGCATGGCGCTGCTCGGCGGGATTCTAGCGCTTGCCATTCGCATTGTGCCGTTGCTGGTTCCGCTGGTGGCCGTGATTATGGGCTGCTTGCCGCTGATATGGGTATTGATGCGGCGGAAAAGACGCCTGAAACAATTCGCTGCCCAGTTGCCCGAGGCCATGGAAATGCTCGCCCGAACGCTGCGCTCCGGACAGGGTTTGGGTTTCGGCATCAGCCTGGTGGCCAACGAGATGCCCCAACCCATTTCGGGCGAATTCAACCGCGTTTTCGAGGAACAAAATCTTGGCATCCCCATGGAACAAAGCCTTAAGGAACTGGCCGAACGGATACCCAATTTGGACCTGAAATTTTTCGTTACGGCCGTCATCCTGCAGCGTCAAACCGGCGGCGACCTGGCGGAAATCCTGGATAAGATCGGAAGCTTGATCCGCGATCGCTTCCGCATCTGGGGGCAGGTCCAAGCCCTGACCGGCGAAGGACGCCTTTCCGGCGTGGTGCTGTTGGTATTGCCTTTAGTGCTGTTTTTAGCCGTTTATCAATTGAATCCGGATTACATCAAGGTCTTGTTCACCGACCCAATGGGCACAAAGATGCTGGCCGTCGCTGTTTTCATGCAGATCATCGGCGCATTGGTGATACGAAAGATTGTCAATATTAGGGTCTAATAGAGGTGTGTTGTGATATTCGCGATAAACTTGTTAAATTTCGAAACGCTTGTTCCATTGGCCGTTTTCGGGACGTTTGCCGCCTTGGCATGGTGGATTTTGGAGCGTATGGCCTCTGGGAATCCCCGGGCCATTGAACGGCTGGCGGAATTGAAATCTCCCCACGCCCGGCGCAATGCCCAGGTCGAGAGCGCAATGAAAAAATCCGATCCGGTCACGAAAATGCTGGAGATGGCCACTCCCGCTTTTGCCAAACCATTGCAACCGAAAACCGAGTTGGAACTCGGCAAGCTGAAAGCCAAACTGTCGTATGCCGGATTTCGCGGCGAATCGGCGGGGAGCATTTTTCTGGGGCTAAAGTTCGCCGGATTGATGGCCGGATTGTTTCTCGGCGGCGGCACTCTGCTTTCGCTGAAAGGCATGAACCAGAGTTCCCTGGTTTTCTCCATAGGTTTGGCGGGATTGCTTTTCTACCTTCCAGATTTGATAGTCGGGTTTCTGGGCAAGAACCGCAAGCGGGCCGTATTTCTAGCCCTGCCCGACGCCCTGGACTTGATGGTGGTTTGCGTCGAGGCAGGACTGGGACTTGACCAGGCAATGCGCAAAGTAGCCGAGGAATTGAAAAAATCGTATCGCGTGCTGGCCGGAGAATTTGCACTATGCAATTTTCAACTACAGATGGGCCGCCCTCGCTCCGAGGTCCTGCACGAACTGGGCGCCCGGACCGGCGTACAGGATTTACGGACATTGGCCGGGGTCCTTATCCAGGCCGAGAGGTTTGGCAGCAGTGTGGCCCAGGCGTTGCGCGTGCAGAGCGATTCGATGCGGACCCGGCGGCGCCAGTTGGCCGAGGAAAAGGCCGCCAAAACAGCAGTGAAACTGATCTTCCCCCTGGTGATCTTCATTTTCCCGGGCATTTTCGTGGTGCTGGTCGGCCCGGCGGCGATCACCATGGTTCGCGAAATGTTCCCAAAAATGGCCGGCGGGTAAAAAAGGAGGCAGGGTTCAGGGTTCAGGATTCTTATTCAGAGAGGTTGTGGAAAAAGCGCATTTCAAATGCTTTGCGAAACCGCAAGCGGTTTCTTGTTTAAAACACATTGAACAGAGTTCTGAATCCTGAACCCTGCCCACTAAACCCTGAACCCTGTCCACTGACCCCTGAACCCTGCCCACTGCCCCCTGAACCCTTTCTTATGGAATGCCGATAAAGTTTTATGGAATACATGTAATGGATTACCATGCGCGTTAAGGGACATAGGATGAGTGGCCGTTGCGGGCGTTAGGGGCCGCACAAGGCTACTATATTGCGCATGTTCACAAAAGGAAGATCTCCAACAAGGAGGTACCGGAGATGGTGGCTTATTTTGCCCGGCTTATCGTTTTTGCCGTTGTCACATTCACCGCACTTCCTTTGTCGGCCGATTGGCTGTGCAATTTTTGCAATAGCGTTGCCCGTGACACCAAGCGGCGTAATTGCTGGCCTGCCCCATTCGTCTGCCCGGACCGCCAAACGGTTCGCGCCCCTTTCGCCATCATGGTAAACAACGGATGGCGAAGGCAAAACATGCTTGGCGATTCTTATTTTGAACCCACAACAGGCCAATTGACCGAGACGGGCAAGCTAAAAATTCGCTGGATTATTTTCGAGGCCCCGGAACAACATCGTGAAATATACGTGCACATCGGCCAAACAAACGATGAAACCCAGGCCAGGCTGGCAACCGTTACCGCCCAAGCCGCTTCGCTGGCGCCCCAAGGCGAAATGCCGCCAATAATGCAAACGTCGATCTCCGATGAGTCATATCCCGCCGATCGAACGAATAGGCTCCTTAACTTATATAAGTCCATGAAAGATGCCCAACCTCCATATCTGCCAGCACCAAGCGGCCAAAGTGGCGGTAACAGTATGAGCGGCAGCACCGGGCCATAGAATCTCTTGCAAAATAAGTGTATTTATCCTGG
>JBEKIK010000006.1:13768-23709 GCA_050011795.1 Thermoguttaceae bacterium
TGAATTCATCTGGGTATAAAAATCTTTTCTTCTTCTAATCTCATACCCTGCATTGTTACCAATAACTACCCATATAATCCATATTGCCCTTTTTATAATCACAATCACTAAAATCGTTAAATCTTGCATAATTAATCAAATCGGTTTTAGGCTATATGGGGTCGAGGTCGATCAGTTATACGAGGTCGCCTGATGGCAAATGCGCCTTTAGGTTGCAGATTCACAAGCAAATTAGGTGGGCACAGCCTAGCTCTAAGTCATGCGAAGAGTATGACAATTATGGAGGGTCGTGGTGGACAAGGTCTTGCTTAAATGCCGGACTTTGATTATTGGACTAGCGGCCTGGGCTGGGCTGGGCTGGCTTATGCCCGCGCCGTGCGCCGGCCAAGACGCTTACGGACAATCCTCGGGCCAAAAAACCTCCATAACCGATTCTGTTAAGCAGGGATTCAACAAAGTAGGCGAGTTTTTCACACCGAAGCCGAACCATAAGTCGCCTCCGACCGACGATGCAATCTCCTTGAACGGCAAAAGCAAGCCCGGTCCGGAACTATATGCGGCCATTGCCAGGCTTTACGAAGAGTCGGGCAAAAATGTCGAAGCCGAAAAGTACTATCAGATGGCTTTGCAGGAAAAAGGCGACAACCTTACAGCCCTGCTGGGATATGCACGGTTCCAGGAAAATCAAGGCCGATTCAATGAGGCGCTGGCTTTGTATCAGAAGGCCGTGCAAACGCATCCCAAGGATGCGCCGGCATACAACAGCATTTGCCAACCTGCGCGAGGTACACGGCGATGCCGCGGCCTATTATAACATGGGGTATCTGCTGAACAAAAAAGGAAAAACTGATGCTGCCGAACACAATTTCGCCCATGCCCTGATGATTGATCCGAAGATGGTTGCCGCGCAAAAATGGTTGAATTATTTGCACGAAAAATCGCGGGAAACAGCGTCGGGCGGGCAATCCGGCGACATTCGCCTTAGCAGCGTGCCCAATTCGCCGCGATTTCCGGCTAAAGTCATATCGCCGGCGGCATCGAACACACCTGGCTCGCCATCATATCCCACACAGAATCCAACGGACTGGCCAACGCCGATTACTCCGGCACGTTTACCGCCGTCAGGCTCCGGTTCCGCGGTTTCGGGCAGAGCGGAAGATGGCGCCGCTGTAGCGCCACAATCGGATACGCCGCATTTGCCGCCCGCAATCGGCTCACCGCAACGGCTTCCGCCTGTTTCTTTGCGCCAGCCGGCCGGTTCGAAGGAACCATTCTCGGGAATTCCGAATTCCGGGGAACCAAGCAGTAGCGCTCCGTTGCCGCCGGGTATCCGGTAACAGCCGTGAATCCGGGTAATATCGTAGGAAATATCTCTTTTATTCGGGTATTGCTTTTCTAACCGGATAATGGCAGCCTAATGGAGGGAAAAAGACTCCTCTACACGTGGTTCCGTTATATTTTGCCGGAAAACAAGCCCTATGCTTGTGTAAAGCCGTTTGTAACCCAATTAAACCAATTATTGCGAAACCGCAAGCGGTTTATTTTTGTGTAGCAAAACCGCAAGCGACTTATTTGCATAGATAAAAAGAGATTCTGTTATGCCCCCTGGCCTGCAATTTCTGGTATTAGCGGCTGTTGCATTGGGGATTATAACTCTCCTAGGACATGGCATTTGGGTATTTTTGGCATTTATATTCGGCGGCGACCAAAAAAAACACAAACCTCGTATTTGCGTGTTCTGTGGAAAAACCATATCTGTCAACGATGATTTCTGCCAGTGGTGCATGAAGGACTTGAGCGGTCCGCTGGCTGCCGAAATGACCGACATAGACGCGGTGTTGCGACAGTTAAAACGTTTCGAGCGGCAAGGAACTTTACCCCTTGAAATGCTCGCGGAATTGACCGAGCGGATAAAAAGCTATCGCCAGCGGCTACTGCATCCACAATCCGCAGCGGCAACGGCCGTTGCGGCAGCGACCGTTGCACCAGAGCCAGTTGCAACAGAGCCGGTTGCGGTCGAAATTCCCCAGACACCGCAACCACCGGCCACGGTTGAAAAGCCGCCGCCTCCGCCCTCGTTGCCGCCGCCGGTTCCGCCAAAATCCTGGACCGAAATTCTGGGCGGGTTCCTGGCCGAACGCAACATCCGCTGGACGGAATTGATCGGGGTTTTATTGGGCGGACTGTTGATGGTCGGTTCATCAATCGCACTGGTGATCGCTTTCTGGAACCAGTTGGAAAGTATTCCGGCCCTAAAATTCCTGATCTTTGTGGGTTATTCCTCGGCCGTTTTCGCCGCCGGATTGTTTGTTTTTTATCGCTGGAAACTGGAATCGACCGGCCGGGGGCTGATGGTCATCGCCACCTTGCTGGTGCCGCTGAATTTCCTGGCCATGGCCAGTTTTTATAAAGAGTCCTGGGGCGTGCTGACCGGAGGCATGGAACTTATATCGCTGGGCATTTTCACCTGTTTGGTTGCGCTGGCCGCCAAGGTGCTTACGCCCGAGGGACGCTGGAATACGGTCCTGGCCGTGATCGGCAACTCCGTGGCGGTGTTGTTGGCGGCGCGGCCGTTTTTCGAACATTCTTCGCCCGGTTGGTTGATTGCCGTCTGTTGTTTGCCTTCGATCTTGTTGATGGCGGCCATGGGAAGTTATTTATTTTTCCGGCATCGCCCTCACCACCTGCCCCTCTCCCAAAATGAGAGGGGAGAATTTGACGCAACCGCCGCCAACTCGCTGTTTATGCTTTTAGGAATCGCCGTGTTTTGCACGGCTGTGGCCTTGGGACTGCTCACGGCCCAGGGCATTAAATCCTGCGGCCTTTCGATTGCACTACATTGCCTGACGATACCTTTGTCCATAGCGGCGTTAAGCGTACTGGCCGCCGGATTGCAGGCGGCGCGCGGCATGGCCGACGATCCGGCATTGGAAGGTTATCGCACAGCCGGCACCACCGTGGCCCTGCTGGGCGTCGTGCTGCAACTGGCGTCAATCGTAATGGCGTGGCCGCAACCGCTTTTGATTGTCGCCGCGGGCGCCATCGGCACGGCCGGCCTGGCGTATCTTGCCCTGCGGCACGATTTTCCAGCCGCCCATGCCGGGGCAATGGCCTCATTGGCTTTGGCGTATCTGGCAGGTTTTTATGTAATTTTCGATGAGAGTCTGCGAAACCTGCAAAGCCGGGCCTGGATCATTCAATCCGATACTCTAAGTAAAGATCTATTGAGCCTGACCATCAGCGCCCGCAGCGGCACCGCCTTGGCCGGATTGTTCCTTGTGTTTGCCGCGATTTCAGAATGGTTCCTGCTGCGAGGGCGAAAAGCACTCGGGCGGATGTACGTGGGCGGGGCCGGCATGGCGGCCGTGGTGGGCCTGATGCTCGTCACCGCACACGGTTTGATCGGCAACCATGCCGATGCCGTTCACGCTACGATCTTGTACGCTGTTTACGGCATGGTCTCAGTTTTCCTTTCCGTGCGTTGGCGGCAGGCGGCGATTCTTAGCTACTTGGGTTGGAATTTGCTGGCCGTTGCGCCGATGTGGCTGATTCGCTCGCCGGCGTTTGACGTTTGGCAAAGCACGGCGGCCATGTCAGGCTGTTTGTTCTGGCTGGGGGCAATTTGGATATTACTGGCCTGGATACATCGGAAATCCGGGCTTTTTATCGCCGGACAGGCGGTGCTGAGCGCAGCGAGCTTTTTGGCATCCTTGTCTTGGTTGGAATGGCGACAGTTGATCGTGAGTTTGCCCGGCGATTTGATCAGTCCCAGGAATCTCCAGGTATTCGGCATTGCCCTGGGATTGCTGTCGCTGGGTTGGATGGCGGTACGAATTGCATCGCGTCTGATAATAGGCGATGATGAAAATCAAAAAACGGAAAACGACGCCGCTGGAAAATGGCACCATTTTCTGGCCCCAAGCGGCAACTGGGCCGAATTGATGCGAACGCGGCCGGAAATCGACAAGATTACAACTTACGTTGTCCTGGCAGCGCAGTTTGTTTTGATCGGCAGGATGCTCGTTCACGGATGCGTGCAAGAACTGCTTAAATCGGCCGGGGGAATAAACCCCCTGCAAATTTCGGCCTGTGGCGGCTGTGCCTGGACGTTGCTGGGCGTTTTGACGCTGGTGGCCGTCGCCGCCTTGTGGGAACGCTGGGGATACGTGGAACTGCAAATGGGCCTGCTTTTGGCCGTGAGCGTGCCGGTGTTGATCGCCGATCGCTTTGTAAACGATTTTGCCGTGGCTTCGGTTGCTCGCTGGGCATTGGCAATCTGTTTTGTGGCATGTTCCTCGGCCGTATGGGGGCGAAAGTACCTGCAAAGCCTGTGCGATAGGCTCCATGCCCGGCTGGAAATACCGCAACAAGGCCCCGCCACCGCCCGAGGCATGTTGGTCATACTCTCGGCCTTGCCCGTGTTGCTGCTTACGCTTCAAGCGGCAGTTATCCAACTGAATGGTTATACGCTCCAAGGTCCGGCGGCCGGAACATTTTTCGATAAAATCGGACCGAATTATTCTTATCTTGTGCCGCTGGTTCTGGTCATGTTTGGATTAATCGGGCATGGGTTGCGGGAATCGTCGGCCGGTTATACCTTTGGGGCCGGACTGGTTGCCGAAATGGCGGTGATTTTAGGCTACGCCTTGCACATTGCCTTGGCTGTGCCGCCTCGGCGGTTCCAGATGGCGGAATTCATCTTCACCGTGCAACTGGCCGTTATCACGGCGGCGGTTTGGGCGATCGTTTGGTTGATCGCGCGGCGCTGGGTCAACGTGTGGCGTGAAGGAAGAACCGAAACCCCGCTGATGAACGTGCAAATAGGAATGGCTGTTCTGGGAAACGCACTATTGGTGGGAATAGGGATCCTTGAAATATTCATGGCTCGTCCGCTAAAACCCGAGTGGGCGATGCACGCCGGAGGGCCGCTTGGTTGGTGTGCGTTGCTGTTGACGGCCGGGGCCGGGGCATATCGCCGCCTGCAAACCCGGCGGCATTGGGCACCGCACTTTGTGGGGCTGACTGGCATGGGCGTGTTGGCCCTATTGGCTTGCACCGTGCCCAATATAGTTCTGCCGGATGGCACGAAGTTGGACGGTGTATGGGCGTATCGGGTGTTGATGCTGGGCTGGGCGATCTATGCCTTGTTGACGGCATTGGCGTCGTGGTGGGTGGCGGCGCTTAGAACTCTGCCCGACGCCCACGGGCCGCCGCAAGCCCTGATCCGCCTGGCCACGGTCTGGGTGCGGGCGGCCGGCATTGCCGCTGTGGTTCTGGGAATAAAAGCCGCTTTTTTTCATGCCGACACCGATTATGAACGTCTTTGGGCGGCCGCAGCTATCG
The DNA here is from genome assembly GCA_050011795.1 of Thermoguttaceae bacterium. Taxonomy (GTDB): domain Bacteria; phylum Planctomycetota; class Planctomycetia; order Pirellulales; family Thermoguttaceae; genus JBEKIK01. The sequence goes on from JBEKIK010000006.1 coordinate 19,112, forward strand.
CGATTGCATCCACGGCCGGGGCCACCATGGCCGTGTGGCGGCGACGCGAAGGCTGGGCATTTGCCGCCGCACTGGGCGTCAACCTGGCCGCGTCGATTGCCGTGTGGCACTTCGAGCAGGCCCTGCACCTTTCCTTCGACCAGTGGTGGGTGCGTCTAGTGCAGGCGAACGTCATTGCGTCTTCGCTGGCGGCCCTGTTCTGGCTGGCTGCGCACAAGCGGCTGTATGCCTTAAAACAGTGGAACCTTGCGGACAGTCCCCTGCTGGCGGTGCAGACGGTTTTGCCCGTGCTGGGCAACGCGGCGATTCTTATCCTGCCAGTGTTCTCGTTGATCGTTCATCCGCAAGGATTGCACCCTTGGATGCGCGATTTTTCCGACCCGCCGGGTTGGTTGAGTCTGCTCTTTTGCGCTGCCGCGGCGGCATGGTATTTGTATCAAACTCGCGCCGGAAGTCTGTTAAACGTCCTGGGCGGAATAACATTGGGCGCCGGAGTATTGTTCGCCTGCACGGCATCCGGAGCGAATATCGGCCGGCATGGCGAGTGGCAGGAATATCGCCTGCTGTTTACCGCCTGGGCTGCCGCGGCGTTCGTCGTTTTGGGCGCCGGATTCGCGGGCAAGGGATTACGTCTGCCTGCCAAGGACGATCCCAGACATGTATTGCCGATCGCGGCCCAGACGTTCGTTTTCCCAAAAAATCTTGTGGAAATATGGGTGACGATCCTCGGATCATTGGCGGTAATCCTGGCCCTGCTTTATTGCCATGAAGATCCGTCCGGGGCATGGTGGCGGTTGCGCGTGCTGGTCGATTTGAGCCTGGCGGCGGGCATTATTGCATTGTGGCTGCAATCGGCAGGCCACGTCTTTGCCTCCGGATTGCTGCTAAATGCGGCGGGGACTGTGGCTTGGATGGCCTGGCGCCCAGGAGGAATTCACGTGCTGGTCTATGTCAACGCACTCTCGCTGGCCGCGGGATCGATTGTATGGACGCTCCTTCAAATCATCTTTCCCCGGCACATTCCGCATTTCCGCTGGAACAATAAGCCATTAACATTTGCCCATTTGGCCGCCGCAACGGGCTTGGCCGCATTGGGCGTGTTGGCAGTGGTCATTCTGACATTGGATCTGTTGCAACTCAACAATGTGGGGATCACGTATTCCGTTGCTTATGGTGCAATTGTGCCTGCCCCCATGTCGATAGCGTACGCACCGTTTGGCTGGTGGGCCATTGCGGCGACGGCGGCGGCAATTGCCTTGCTTCTGTGGGATCGCGCCGCACGGTGGCCGCTGCTTGGATTGTATGTTTCAGGCCTGGTCGCCGTCGGAATGCAGTGGGATTACTGGCAAGAATCGTCACGGATGACGTGTTTGCGGGCGGGGGCCGATCTGGCCTGTTTCGCCTTTGTCACGGCCCTTGCCGGTTGGTTGTTGTCCAAGGCGCGTTGGATGTGCCGATGGCTGTGGATTCCGGACTACGCGGAGCGTTGGCCCGGAGGGTGGTTCATGCAACTACAGGCGTTCGTTGCTTGCGTCGCCGGTGCGCTGAGCGTTTGGCTTGCCTTAGACTTCGGCTTTGACGGACTGGCAAAAGGCATCGCACTTTTTGGTCTGAGCGGCCGTTTAATCGGAATAACTAACATGCTCATGGTCCTTGGCGCTGCAATCGTCATGGCCTGGCAAACCAAATCTGAATGGCGCGTGCAATGGCAATACGCTTCATTCATCGCGGGTTTGTTTTTATTGAGCAGTTTTCGCTGGGCGGGCATCGATCCGGCACAAGCCGGCCCATGGCTGCACCGTAGCGTGGTTTTTCTGGTTTCCGCGGCGATGATGACGTTGCTATGCAGTTTCGGGCTGAAAAAAGTCATATCTAGCATAAGCGACTGGATCGCAACCTCGCGGCGGATGACGCCTTGGTTCGGCGGCGCGACTATTCTAACGCTGGCCTTGGTGCTAGGGCAAGAATGGTTTTTGTACCAGGACAAAATCGGCACGCCATTGGTTGGCGCGGAAATAGTCGCCGTGGCGGTAATTGTCGCGGCCATGCTGGCCATGTGCCTGGCTTTTGCGGTCCGGGCGGACTGGGATCCCCTGCGGCTGAGCCCGGAAGGCCGGCAGGCGTACGTTTACCTTGCCGAAGCGCTTGCCGTGTTGATCGGCGTGCACCTGCGCCTGACCAAGCCCGAACTATTCAACTTCGGACTGATTCGAAATTACTGGATGTTTCTGATAATGGGCGCGGCCTTTGCGGGGGCGGGCTTAAGCGAATGGTTCCATCGCCGAAAACTGCCAGTGCTAAGCCTGCCCTTGCAGCGCACGGCCCTGCTGTTGCCGCTGTTGCCGGCAATTGGCTTTTGGTTTTTGAAGGATCCCGAGACGCCTTTGGCGCTCGTTGGGCGTTCGCCGGACGTGTGGTTCCTGATGGGTGCGTTTTACGGACTTTTGGCATACATCCGCCGATCGGCGGGATGCGGATTGCTGGCAGTGCTGACCGCCAACATGGGACTTTGGGTAGCGCTCCATCAGTTCGAGATAGGTTTCCTGCATCATCCGCAATTATGGCTTATTCCCGTCGCCATGGCCGCACTGGCGGCTGAATTTTTGCATCACGAGCGTTTAAGCGCGGCCCAAAGCGCGTTTTTGCGTTATCTTTCGCTGAGCGTTATTTACATTTCTTCGACCGCCGACATGTTTATCGACATGTTCGCGCACGAGGTATACATCGATTGGCGCCTGCCGGTGGCGCTGATGCTGCTCTCGGCGGCCGGCGCGATGGCCGGCGTAATGCTGCGGATTCGCTCGTTCCTTATCTTGGGCATTTCGTTCCTCATACTCGACATAGTCACCATGATCTGGTACGCCGCCGAGGATTTGGAACAGACTTGGATCTGGTATGCCAGCGGCATAGTGCTGGGCGCGGTTATTATCGCCGTATTCGCGTTTTTTGAAAAGCGCCGCCACAACTTGCTCGCGGCCGTGGATCGGTTCAAGGAGTGGGAGCGATGAAAGTTAAGACGAACGATGAAACACATCATTCCCCGCCGCCGCTGCAATTCGGCTTGAGTACGCTGTTGTGGCTGATGCTGGCCGTGGGACTGATCTTCGGCACGCTCAGGTGGATGCAAGTGTCGGTGATAACAAGTTTGATCGTAATGGCCGTCCTGGCCGTTAGCGCGCCGGCCGTGGTGTTTTTGGTCGCCGCGATTTCCAAGGTCGATGACGACCAGTAGGGCAATTCCGCCTCGCCCTCGGCCTCATTCCCCAGTAAGGAATAAAGAGCGACCAAAGCCCACGGTATATTCACCGGGGGCTAAATGAGAGTTTCCCCAACTCCTATTTTGACGGCGGATTTGTGTTAGGTAGTGTCTGCGGGCCGGCCCGAGAGGAATTCAACCAGTCTTCGATTTTTTTGACCAGCGCCGTTTGCCCCTGGGAACGGGCAAGCGCCAAACCCTTCCGAGCCGAGGCTAGTGCCTCGGAGGATTGACCGAGGCGGGCATGGACCAAAGCCAAATTAAAATAAGCATCGGCAAAATTCGGTTTCAGGTGCAGGGCCTGCTGATACTGTTCGATCGCCTCGTAAAACCGATCTGTTTGGAACAGTGCAACGCCAATGTTGTTGTATAAATCGGGGTGATTGGGCTCTATATCCAAGGCTTGCCGATACTGTTCGATTGCCTCTTGTAGTCGGCCTAGATTGAGAAGTGCGCTGCCCAGTCCGCGACGGGCGTCGAAGTAATCGGGTTCATATTGCAATGCTTGCCGGAACTGTTCAATCGCTTCCTTTAACCGATTGGTTTTGTATAATAAGTTTCCCAGATTGCAGCATGCTGCAGGGTAATTGGGTTTTACCCGCAAGGCCTGCCGAAAATGCTTTTCCCCCTCATCCTCCTGGCCTGAGTTTATTAATAAGTTGCCCAGATTGTTTTGGGCGTCGGGATAATTCGGGTTAAGGTCCACGGCTTGCTGGAAATGCTTAAGCGCCTCTTGAGTATCACCTGACATAGCCAGCATGAAACCCAGGTTGTTGTGGACCATCCAGCAGTCCGGATATTTTTCCAGCGTAGAGCGGTATAGAATAAACTCGGTGCGATAATTGCCGTTTTGTCGCCAAGTCAGAAATGAGAGTGACGCTAGCGCCGCAATGGCCACCGCAATCACAGTCCAGCGTGTTGCGTCCCGAGTCCACTTGTGCCATAAGCTCCAGCCCGCCGCCACTAGTGCGATCACGCCGATTATCGCAATGTGTTGATATCGGTTGGCCACCAGGGAGTAGCGCATGAAGCCCACGTCCGTAAAGCCCGCCACCGGAGCTAGCGATATGCAAAAAAATCCCCAGGCGAACAAAAAAGGGCGGCTCCAACCTTTCCTATACCGCCAAAGCACAGCCGTAACGATCAATGCCGCGAAAAGCGGCAACCACCACAGCCAATTGCCGGTATGAATGTGCCACATCGGGTATATGAAGTATAAATCGACGGGTAAAAGCGCTTCGTAAAGATAGAACCAAACCACGCATCCCGCCCCCAGCAGGCGTTCCGTGAAACCGGCGGACCGATAGACCAAATCAGTGCCGTGCGTTTGGAACCATACGTT
>JBEKIK010000007.1:0-13356 GCA_050011795.1 Thermoguttaceae bacterium
AAAATGATTAACTAATATATCTTTCCGCTCTCCCATGAGCGGAGGATAAAGGTAAAACCATTCCCGCCTGTCGAACTCCTTCGTCAGGCGGGATTTTATATCTTGAAAAAAGGGACAGAAACCATGTGTATTTCCACCGACAATATCGAATAGGAAAGCATTGCCCCGTTCGGTGCTGTTTTTTGACGACGCGTCTTGAAATTGTTATATTAAGCCTTGTTTAATTCTTTGGAAAAAGCCAAAGATCTGTCGTATGTGAGCAACAAACCACACGGCACTTTAGAAACGCCAACTGATATTAAGCACTTGTTTATGTCTTCTTATCTACTTATCTACACCGGTTATTGCACAATCGGCTCAAGACGTGCCTGCAATCAAGCATACGTTTTTTTAAGAAGGTAAGCTGAATATGAAACACTATATCACCAGTCGCGTCATCTGCTTAATTTGCATGGCGGCGAGTATGATCGCTCTTCACGCCAGCGCTCCTGGGACAGCGTCTAGTGACGCGCAGGAGATTCGTACGCCCGCCGCCCCGGCCACGCCCCGCGTCAACGGTCCAACAGTCTTTGGCGTGCGGCCCGGGTCGCCGGTGCTCTACAAAATCCCTGCCACCGGTAACGGAACTTTGACGTATTCCGTGGACAATCTGCCCACCGGGCTTTCGGTGAACTCTTCGACCGGGGAGATCACCGGCACATTGACTACCGCCGGCGATTACGCGATGACGCTTCGCGCCACGAACTCCTCGGGCACCAACACCAAGCAGTTCCAGATTGAGGTCGGCAATACGATTAACCTGACGCCGGCAATGGGTTGGAATAGCTGGAATTGCTATGGCGAAACGGTAACTGCCGCAGAGATACAGACCGCTGCCAATGCGATGGTTTCCTCGGGACTGATCAATTACGGCTGGAGTTATGTTAACATCGATGACGGCTGGCAGGGCACGCGCGGCGGCACGTACAATGCCATTCAGGGCAACTCGAAGTTCCCTGACATGCCGGGCTTAGTCAATACAATTCATAGTCTAAATTTGAAGGCGGGGATCTACTCCAGTCCTTGGGTTACTACATACGGTGGAAATATTGGGGAAAGTACAGGTGGATCGGGCGGGTATACCATCGGCACGACCTATTATGAGACAAACGATGTCAATCAGTGGACAGCATGGGGCTTCGATTACCTAAAATACGATTGGTACCAAAATCAAGTAACCGAGACCCAGCGGATGACTAATGCGTTGAAAGCAAGCTCGCGGGATATCGTCTACAGCCTGTCAAACACCGCGCCGTTCACTAAGGTCGGCCAACTGTCGCAGTTGTCCAACTCCTGGCGGATCTCATGTGATATCACTGACAGTTGGACTTCATTGTGCAACATAGGATTCGGCCAAGACGCCTGGGCGCAATACTCTAGCCCGGGCCATCATAACGACCTGGACATGCTAGTCGTGGGCTACGTCGGCTGGGGCTCTTCACAACATTCTACCAACTTGACTTACAACGAGCAGTACACCCACATCACCCTCTGGAGCCTGTTGTCCGCCCCCTTGATGCTCGGTTGCGACCTGACAAAGCTTGATGCTTTTACTCTCAACCTGCTCACGAATGACGAGGTCTTGGCGGTGGATCAGGACGCCTTGTGCAAACAGGCAATCTGTGTGAGCAAAGTGGGCAATTTGCTGGTTTACGTGAAAGACCTGGAAAATGGCTCCAAGGCGGTGGGGCTATTCAACCTGGGAAGCACGGCGGCCACTGTCACGGCCAATTGGTCTGACCTGGGCATCACCGGGGGCCAATATGTTCGCGATCTGTGGCGGCAAGTCGACGAGGGAGATTTCAATAATTATTATTCCATGACCGTGGCCTCGCACGGAGCGGAACTATTAGAGATTACGCCAAATCCCGAGCCTGCCGCGCTTGTGCTTCTCGCTTCGGGTGCATTGGCTCTGCTGGCTTTTCGTGTGCGACGAGGTTTCTCAACATGACTAATTTTACCAAAATACTAATTGAATTTGCGTTTCTATTCTTGATGTTTGTCTCGCTGTCGACGTATGCGCAGGCATCCAATGTTTCCTGGAATGTTACTTCCGGCAATTTTTCCACGGCAGCGGGTTGGAATCCCACGCATTTTCCTTATTCGGGCGATACTGCACTGATCAATAACGGCGGAACTGCATTGCTCGGAGCTACTTCTCCTCCCAACAGCATCAGCTCGCTGGCAATAGGCAGTGCTTCGGGCTATAGCGGCACCTTGACTCAATCTAACCAAACCCTGACTGTAACGGGCGAGATCTGGATTGGCAATGGAGGCGGCACTGCCACCTATAATATGTCCGGCGGAACGCTCAATGCCCAAAGCTGGTTCTCCATCGCCCGCCATTACCCGTCTTCGGATCCCACGGGCACCGTGGGAACCGTGAATTTCTCCGGCGGGACCATCAACAAAAGCGGCAGCGGTGATTTTAATATCTGCGAGCGGGGAGTGGGCAACCAAGGCGCCCTCAACATGTCGGGCACTGCCGTGCTCAATGTCATCGTAGGGAACGTCGTGCTCGCCGGCGGCGGTGATGGTTCAGGCGGCACCGCCACAATCACCATGAATGGCGGGACAATTAATCTAACTACGGCTACCCCCGGGGGATGGGCCTGGTATCCTCAACTGATGATTGGCGTTGGTAGTAGCACCAGCACGGGATCTTTCACCCTGAACTCCGGAACGTTGAATGCCGGTGGTTGGATTTGCGTCGGTCGCGAACTGTCCACAGGCACGGTTACGATCAACGGAGGCACGCTCAATAAATACGATACGGAAGGCGATATTATCATCGGATCCACGAATCCTTTTAGCACCAGCACTTCGGCGGGAAACGGAACTTGGAATCAGAATGGCGGTACGGTTTACAATCCCACTCGGCTGATCCTTGGCCAAACCGGCGGTTCCGGCACGTTTAATCTCAAAGGCGGTTTGGTGCAAGCCGCGGCCGTTGGCGGCGGGGCCGGAACCAGCACCTTCAATTTCAACGGCGGCACCCTTCAGGCCGTCGGCGACCAATCGGCCTATTTGCAAGGGCTGGACAACGCCTATGTAAAAGAAGGCGGCGCAAAAATCGATACTCAAGGATACGACATCACGATTGCCCAGGTACTGCAACACGGCGGCGCTGCCGCACTCGACGGCGGCCTGATCAAATCCGGCTCCGGCACGCTGACTATCACCCAAAATGCCACCTATACCGGCAACACCACCGTGTCCGGCGGTGTTCTGGATATGTTGAACATCAACACCCCGACCGCCACTGTTTCGGTTGAAAATAACTCAGCGTTGACGGCCAACTCGATCGTGGCCGATACGCTAAATATCGGATCGGGCGAGACAGACGTCGTCGAGTCCTTGTCCGGCGGTCCCATTTCATCGTCATCCCTATCCCCGGTCCCCGAACCGGGTACGTTAGTGCTCTTGGCTACGGCCGCATTGGCGACCCTTGTCGCCGGAAAGAAGAGGGCAACGACGCGGCAGAGCGTATAAACGCGCTGTCGGCCACCGGGCCGTCCCGACCTTCTTGACGCCCAAATCACGGCCGCCGTTCCCGGTCCCGCCGTTGCCAAGGCCCTTGGCTTCGATTCTGGCAAAAGGCACGTCGAAAAGACACCATGTCCACAGTGCGCGGCCGCCTACGGGCCGCTGGCTCAACGTGGGAGGGTCATTGCGCCGGGGCTTTGCGTTTGATGAATCGAGAACGTGAGATTGTGCGCCGGCCGGATCTGCAAGGGGACGACGCGGCACGTCTTCTTGACGCCCGTTCCGGGGCCGCCAAGACCGCAAGACACCGTGCCCTTGGACGTTCCGATAACTGGCGTCGAGAAGGTCAGGCACGGGCCGCAGAGGTGGGCTGCGCATTTGCCGCCGGCCACGCAACGCCACTGGGCTACTTCGCAGTGCGCCGCTACAATTGAGGCGATGTCCACACTGCCCGACAAAGGATACTGCACTACCGGCATTGACACCGCCATTCCGTGGCCCTCTAAAGAAGTGGTCATCGACTTTCGCGGTCGGAAGTTCCACCTCCTGCCGGAAACGGATAGCGTGTCGCGCATGGTCCGCGTTGAAACTTTTGCGGGTTTCACCCGCAATGACGCCGACAAGTTGATGCTTGAGTTTCTCAGCGCGCTCGCGTGGTCAGAGCAAGGCGGTGTTGTGCCGACGTTCGGAAACTGGTGTACCGCTCCACTGGCCGTTGGCAAGGGGCCAAGTGGCTGTATTTTCGACGGGACTTTCGACTATTTGCCCGATCCGTCAGACCCGAAAGCAAAGTTAGCGCTCGCGCTATACCGCGAGGGGTTGTCGGTCAACCTCGTCCCGTACAAGGTTTTGGGATTCTTCAAGGTCATCAACATCATCTGCGACAAAGGCTCGGCTCAGAAACAATGGATCAGGGACAGCCTGCAATATGTCGCTGACAAGGACGCGATCGCGCGAATCGCCACCATACAGAGCACCGACCCCGACGTGGCGAAGTATCTGTATGAGTCCGGTAGATGCGCGGTCGCGCACGCCTTCGATCAGAACACAGTGGTCAACCCGGACGAGCCCGCCGACCTCATTCGGCTCCGCAAAGACCTTCCGGTGATCCGCGAACTTGCGCGGATCGCCCTAGAGCGCGAGTTTGGCGTCTTGTCCGAACGCGACTTCCACCGCAAGCACCTTTACGAGCTGGAGGGCTTTCGCGCGCTCTTCGGTGATGCCCTTGTGGCCCGGATCATGGCGGCCGAAGAGGTGCCTGCGGCTGACGTGCCTATTCCGAAGACGATGGCTCTCCGCGTGCGCGGCCGGGATCGAATCGGACTGTTCGAGTCGATGGACGCCGCCGTCGTTTACGTGCGTGATGGGTGTGTTCGCCTTCGTCTCGGCTCGGCCTGCCACAGGCTAATCGTTTTTGTTGCTCTCGACTTCGCCCGCGAAAGTCTCGTCAGCGATCCGCTAACCGATACCGAGTACCATGACGATGGCACACCCGACGCGGCGAAGATGATGCTCCAGTTCGCGCAGATGTATCGGTGGTGGTTCGGGAGTAACGGGGTGATCGAGCTTTGGGACAAGGCGACGGACGTGCGACTGGCGAGGGCGCAGCCCTACATGCCGCCTATGAACTCTCGCTTTCCGCACGACGACTTTGAGAAGATGGAGCGCGAATTACGGGCGCGCGCTGGCATCTCCGACCCGCCAGCGGATTCCGCCGACTGACGCCGGGACAAAGCGGGCCACCGGCCTCCCCGGTCAGTTTCATTGGCGAGCGTCCAGCACGAACTCCGGCGACGGCGGATGTGCTCAACGCCAAAGCGTTGTGATCTGTAACGCCAACCAACCTCCATAAATGAAAACCGATAGAAAAGTGAATAATGGTGCAAGGAGAAGCAAAATCACATTATGATAAGGTTCAATCCTTGGGAATAACAGGGTAAGGCCAAGAATAGGTGGAAAGAACACCAACCACTTGGTAGCGAATGCAACCGCAATAATGCCAACGCCAAACCAAAAACTGGGAAGAAACTCAACGCCATTGATCCGGTTAATGTCGCTCACCACGAACATGAGAACAACGCCACCGGAAATCAACGCATGAACCGACTCAAATGCAGTAATGAATGGAATGAAACCCAGCACAATCGTCAATATGAAAATCAGGCCAATAATTTTAAGGAAGATAAGTGGGTCGTTAAATACCAGCATCCAAGGCAGCGACCATGCCGCATGGGGGCTAAGGCCAAGAATGATTGGAGAAAGCGTGAGGATTAAATAACAAACCCCTAATAGCTCGCAGAAAGCGGTAAATATAAATGCTGGTAGCCCGCCTGCCATTTTGCCCTCCATAACACAATCTATCAGGCGAAGAAAGCCCAGCCTTAGAGTGAGCCGCATCCCGTATAGAGACAGCGGGGCATCTTCAAATACTCTGTGGTGCTCCGCCACTAGAGCAGAAAACAACTTGGGTAGAAAAGCGAAAGCTAAAAAACCTATGGCTGCTGCGTAGAATTCCCAAAAGCCGAACACTCTAAATCCTGCAATCGTTGAATTCCAAAACACGATCTTGCTCCGCTGGGAACAAAGGGAAACAAAAGGGGACCTCGCAGCTTCCCTCCGATAATGTTCAGGAACAATCAGTGAGTCCCGTTAGCATAATCGAGGGGGTCAGAGGACCACAATCCCCCCAGTCCAGAATTCGCCGGCACCGGGGTGGTCGGAAGCGCCGGGGCCGGCAGTCGGGCCGACAACCTTCTTGACGCCCTTTGCTCGGACGGGAAGGCCCGTTGGCGACAAGGGCCGAAGAATCGAGAAGGTCAGGTGCCTACGCCCCGGCTGGCCGGCTTTCGGGTCGGGCCGAAGGATCGCGCGGCAGTTGGCGGGCTTGACCGCCCGGCGGGCATCGGCTTTAATTCTGGGGTGGGGTGCCTTGGACGAAGGCAATGATAAGCCGCCGGATATGGGCTTCGATGGACGCGGCACCGCACAGAAAAAGTTTCACTTGCGTCCAGTCGCCCCGACTGTTGTTCGAAATAAGCCCTTCGGCAAGCATGTCAAAGGGCTTTCTTATTGTGCGGATTAGAGTTGCGTCTTCGAGGCGGAAGTTCAAAACAGATGATTTCAAAGATTCGCCCTAGTTCGCCTTAAACCATTGCCTATCACTGGCTACTAAGCCGCTAACCCACCTATCGCCACTGGTCTTGGCCGAAAAATGGACCAGTCCCCGGCCGGGGCGGGAACGGTTACTCGCGGACCTGCTTTATTCTGACGCGAACTCTTACCAGTGGTATTCCAGGCCCATGAAGGCCCCGTTGTAGAACACGTCGCCGGTCGTGGCCACGGTGGTCGCGGGACTAAATACCGGCAGCGGATTGACCGCCGGCTGTTGGGAGGCAAGCGCCACGCCGTCCAGCCACAGCAGTTGATAGCCGCCGCGGATCGACAGCCGTTCGGTCAGGTCGTAGGTCAGCGTGATCCCGATCTCACCGCAAAAGGCCACGTTGCTGGCCGAGGCGCCGGTCGCAACGTGAGCACCAAACACGGTCGAATCGTAGGTGAAGGCATTTCGGGCGAGGTCGTCGTAGACGCCCGCCTTGAGGAGTGTGTCCACGCTGAACCGGCCCCGCCGCACCACGATGGCATCGGCGCCGATCTGGAAGCCAACCAGGTCGTTAAAGCCGGCCAATTGCTGGGTGGCATCAATGCCGCCTACGGTGGTGAGCTCATTGACCTGGATCCGATCGTCCAGGTTGAGGTATCGGACGCCCGCCAGCAGGCTCAGGCGGCCGTTCAGGCTGCGACAGGCGTTGATCTCGACGTTTTGCAGCCGTGAAGTATAGGCCAGGTTGGTATTAACCGGCGGGTTGAAAATGCCCTGAGCAATGCCTGGAGTACCGGGGGCGAAGATCACTCCCGTCCCAAAGGGGCTGCTGATCGTCGGCGGGGTGGCGCTCTGCCCGCCCAGGTCGAAATAGCGGGCTTCCAGGTCCCAATTGCAGTTCAGTCTCCGCGTGAGGTCGATCTGCCAGCCCATTTGCACGGGGAGGTCGAACTGATTGGCGTTGAACAGTGGAGCCACTAAACCGTTGACCAATAGAGTTTGGTCGGGCAAGCGCGACCGATTGAGAAACAGGGCATCGGCCCGCACGGTCCACACCGGGTCGCAGTAATCGTTGCAACAGCATTCGCAGCACTGCTGGCAGCTTGGGCAGGAAGACGCGGCCGGCTGGGGGCCGGGGCTCTTTGCGTCGCCCGCGGCGGCGGCCATGTCTTCGGCAACGGTGGCGCGGCACAGCGCCAGGCTTAGGGCCAACGAGAACAAGATTCCAGTCCAACGACGAGCCATGACTGCCTCCATGCAAAGGGTGCGTCGGATGTGATGCCCTTCCGCCGTAGCGATCGGTCGATGGGCATCGTAGGCCGTAGGTCCCGCTCCTCTGCCCCGGCCATCAGGTGCCTGCGCTGCCGGCTGCCATCCGTGCCGTACATAATCCGCAGAAACCTAATTTCATCTTCGATCGAGAAAAGTCGCAGAATGAAAAATTCTTCCCGGCCCGGCACATGCTGCGCGACGGGAACGCACGGAATTCCCGGCAAACTTTCCGCGACTGTGACTACGCGGCAATGATCCGCTCTATGTGGGGGTCTGCTGGACAAAGGCAATGATGAGGCGTCGGATGTGCGGTTCGATGGCCGCCACGCCTCGGAGGAAAAGTTCAATTGGCGTCCAGTCGCCCCGACTATAACATAAATCCAGCCGGTTCCTAGAATTAGGAACGCCTTTCCATGCTAAAAAGTGCGGCTCAAAAGTCCGAGATTTTGTGGTAACCCTACCATAAAACTCCTGAAAGGAGCCGCATTTATGGCATGTCCTCGTAAAAAATCCCCTCTTATCTAACCTCACAAGGCTTCTGGGTAGGCCAGTGTCCGAATTAACGGGCAGGATGTATACCTTGGTCCAATCGGGTCAAATGCTGCAAAGTGCCGAAGACAGGACTTGAACCTGCACTCCCTTGACGGGAACTAGGTCCTGAACCTAGCGCGTCTGCCAATTCCGCCACTTCGGCTTCTAAGAAAAAAACGGCTATGTTATTTCTTATGCGAGTCTTTACCGTGTTTTTTAAAATAGTTATCGCAAAATAGCAAGAGGGGAAGAAAAAACTGCTGCTCCCCAAAAAAGGAGACCAGCAGTTTAAAATTGAGTCTTAAACCCACGTTGGGGCGGCTCTTAACACGTTGGGGCGACAGTTAAACTGTCGCCCCAACTTTTAATAGTCCGATTATGCGTTATCGGTCAAAGTCCGGGGCTGGATCGCCGTTATTCCTGGTAATGGCAAAGAAGTACATGGCAAAGTCGACGTCTTTCCTAACGGTGTGTACCGCCCCATCTCCCATCAGATGGTTCACCACGGTCGGATGTCCTGACGAAGGCCCGAAAGTTTTTGGCGACGTCGTATAAATGTTGCCTACTACAGGGGTGGCGGGATTAGGATATAGTCCGTTGTCAGTACCCGGGAAATCGTATGCCAAATACGTACGCAATCCCTGGATATATGTCGAAGCGTCTTCGTAATATTTCCCATTAAAAGTGTTCGGAGCAACGAAAGGAAATCCGGTTGAGCTCGATGCCTGGTAAGTTATACCTTGTGTGGGCGTGCCTACAAGAGTGGCGGATGTGCCGGCAAACCAAGCGCTGCAAGCGCTTGACGGCGTTGCAGGGTTACCTGAATAATCCATGGTTTCCACACTTATGATTGTGTGAGCAGTGCCATCGATGAAAGCGGATATATTATTTCCACTACTCCATGGGTAAATGGCGCCGTCAGGTTGTGTGGCTGTAACTCCACCGTTAGGGTAAGGAGTAACTGCAGCGGTAGATAAGCAAGCGGACAAACTTATCATATTCGTCGCGCCCATGGCCTTATAGTTGGTAAAGGCGATTCTCGATCCCGCGGCAGCAGCTGCGTTCAGGTATAAAACATTAGGATTGCTCGAGCATGTCAGTTCCGGGATTAGGGTGTCGCGTGCGGTGATCATGTTGGAGTCACTGCAGACATACACCCAATTCGCATTAGTGCCCATATTCGAGCTCTTGAGCACGGTACTAGTATTCAATGTGTCATACATTGAACCATACTCCATCATGGGGAGTAACAATAAGAGATGACTAGGCCCACAGATTATTCTGGTGCCATTGGAAAGCGTATTTTTCGCGGACGGCGGAAAATGATGGTTGGAGTCGTGATAATTGTGAAATGCCAAACCAAGCTGCTTCAAATTGTTGATGCAGGCCGCACGCCGTGCAGCTTCACGCGCCGCTTGGATCGCCGGCAAAAGCAAGGCGATCAAAATGCCGATGATGGCAATCACCACCAGCAATTCCACGAGGGTGAAACCCCTCTTTCTCGAATAATTTGTCATAAGACCACCTCCATAAAAATAAAAAAATAAAAACGGTAAATATCCGCGGCGACCACCGCCGCAGACTACACACTACACAAACACAATGATGGAAATGAGGCAACTCCGCGGTTTTATCCCGCTGTCACTTCTCGTCCCCGTTAGCGCAGGAAGGGTTCTCATACTCTCCCCCCGATGTCTCTGATTCTATGTTATCGGCTACTACTTTGTCAAAGGGTTTTTCAATAATTTTAATAATCGAACTATTACAACTTGCTGCCAATCCCAATGTTCCGATCAATACAACCAAAAATGCCGGTTTTTTATCAATTTTTGTCTTTGTGTCCAGATATGATACATATCGTCAATATATGTTACATATTTATCGCCATCTCTGGTATAAATAAACGACCTATATAGCACCCTATAGACTTACATCTTTGCCAAACTTTCTTACAATAAACCGGAAAAACCAGATTTATTCACATGGCTGCTTCCCTAATTGTAGTAACTGGACCGGCGCAAAGCGGAAAAACTCACTATTTGCTCTCGCGTTACAGGGCGGCATTGCACTGCTGCAAACCGGGAAATGTATTATGGTTGGCGCCCACCTGGCGAGCGGCGGCAGACGTGCGCAATCGCATTCCAGGTGCTGAACTGCAAGCCTGTTGGGAACCGGGCGTCTTCACTTTCGATAAATTCGCTCAAGCCATTCTTGAATCTTCCCCAGAGCCGATGCGTCAGAAGGGGACAGTCTCATTTTCGCCGACCATGCTGCCGGCATGGCGCCCGGAAAATCAGGACAATCCCCCGCGGTCGATCCGGCCTTTGAGCAGTTCCGTGAAGCGGCAACTCATGCGACATTTGATCGGCGAGCAACTTGCCCGCGGCCGAATTGGACACTTTCGTCCTATCGTCTCAAGCAGCGGTTTGGCCGACCTTGTCTGCGAACTAATCAGTGAATTGAAACGCTTGGAAATATGGCCCGAGGATCTTCGCCGCGCATGCCAGGCCCGAGGATTTACCGCCAAGGATCGGGAATTACTGGAGCTTTACGAGGCTTATCAACTTATCCTGCGGGAGAATCAACTGTACGACGCCGAAGGCCGATTCTGGTCGGCCCGCGATTGGCTGCAACAAGGGCATCGCAGGCCGTTTGAAAATCTGCGTTTGGCCGTTGCCGACGGATTTACCGACTTCACTCGCACCCAGCACGAAATTCTTGAATTGCTTGCCGGCTGGGTCGATGAAATTGTCATTTCCCTGCCCTTGGAGTCGGAACCTTGCCGCAGCGATCTGTTCGCCAAGCCGCTTAAAACATTAAAGGAATTAAAGCGGCGGCATCGCAATTTATCGGTAATGGAACTTCCGCGGCCTGAAAATCCTCCCTGGCCGGCCATAATTCATCTGGAAAAAAACCTGTTTATCAATCCCCGCCGCGTCCAACCCGCGCCGTGCACCGAGGGCATCGAAATCCTATCCGCCGCAAAACCTCAAGGCGAAATGGAACTTGTGGGAGCAAGAATTAAACGGCTTTTAGCGGAAGGAATCGCGCGGCCGGGCGAAATCGCCGTCGTGTTCCGGTCCCCGCAAGACGACGGCGGACTGGCCGCCGAGGTCTTCAATCGGCTTGGCATACCGGCGGCTTGGGAAATGGGACAAAAGCTGGATCGAATCCCGGTAATGCGGGCGCTAAAGTCTATCCTGCAACTGGATCTGGACGATTGGCCCTTCCGCGGGCTGTTGGCGGTTTTGGGAAATAATTATTTCCAGCCCGACTGGCGCGAATGGCAGGCCGGCAAATCGGCCGCGATAGCAGAAAAAACCATCCGGAATTTGCAGATTCCTCGTGGGCGAAAGCAGTTGCTCGATCAACTCTCTGCCGTACCAGAGGACAATCCCGCCCTAAGCATACTCAATCGTTTGGCGGGCGCATTCGACGAGTTGCCCGTAAAAGCCGCCTTGCCGCAATGGGCCAAAGCCTGGGAAAAACTCGCCCAACAAATCGGCCTGTTGCGGGATGTTGATTCGGATGACAAAAATGCCTGGAATCGCCTGATGACCGCGCTGTCGGCCGGCGAACAAATTGCCCGCTGGTTGCAGCGCCGTGCCGAGGAAGTGGATCGCAAGGAGGCCTTTCAAGTTCTCCTGGATATATTGGCAAGTGAACGGATGCCAGTGGGAGACGACGAGTCGGGCCGGGTGCGAGTGCTTTCCGCGGCAAACGTCCGATCGCTGCAAGTGCCATATTTATTTTTGGCTGGATTATCGGAAAAGGCGTTCCCCCCGCCCGACCGCGAGGAACGGCTCTATAGCGAAGCCGAGTATCTGGAACTGATCGAAAAAGGCTTGCCTCTTGTCGCGCGGACGGAACGTACTCGGGAAGAGATGTTGTTGTTTTACGAGGCGTTAACCCGGGCGACCAGGCGTCTGTACTTAAGTTATCCGTCCTTGGACGAGGCCGCCCAGCCGCTTTCGCCCAGTCCGTACCTTATCGAAGCGGTACAGGCTTGCGGCGGCAGGGAAATTGTCCGCGCGCCGGCCGCCGATCTTCGCCCTATTCCAGCCGGCGATGAGCCGCTGTCAGCAGCCCAATTCCGCGTCAAGGCCGTAGCCGACGCCCTGGGCCTATCCCAAAAATCCCCTCTCCCTTTGGGAGAGGGCAAGGGTGAGGGTGATGAGGATGAGTACATATCGCTTTTTGCAGGCTTATTGCAAAGTAAAATCGCCAATCTCCAGGCCGGATTGGAAACGATCATTCTCCGTCAGGATCGCCAGGATTTCGGCCCGGCCGAGGGCATATTTCTCGGCAAACCGGCGCAAAAACTCCTTGCCAAGGAATTTTCATCCAAGCGATGCTTCACCGCCTCCGAACTGGAGCAGTATGCCTCTTGCCCTTACCGTTTCCTTTTGCAAAACATCCTGAAACTGGAGCCGCTGGAAGATATAACCCTGCAATTGGACGCTTTGGAACGCGGCCGGATCGTCCATGAGGCCTTGGCTTTGTTCCATCGCCGCCTTAACGAATCGTTCGGACGTCCCGCCTCCCCGCTGGAACTTGCCCAGGACGATTTCGATCGGATGCTTGAAAATGCGTTGCAAGATTCGCTCCCTGCGCAGTCGAATAATCCGGTGCGCGCCGCGCTTGGGGAAATAAACCGCCGTTTGATGGCCAAATGGCTCGCGGAGTACCGCAAGCAGTGCGAATCTTACGACAAATTGTGGTCGGAATATGACGAGCCGCTTGTTCCGGAGTTTTTCGAAACCTCATTTGGCGAATCAAAACACCATGAAGCCGACGCGATTGCAATCGAGCGGTCGCTGGAATTCGCCGACGGGAAAGAAACGATCCGCGTTTCCGGACGCATCGACCGCATCGATACCGGCAAAGTCGCCGGAATAAACGTATTCAATATCCTGGATTACAAAACC
>JBEKIK010000008.1:0-13163 GCA_050011795.1 Thermoguttaceae bacterium
TGGCGGGCGCATCAGGCCGCGGTCTTCCAGGGCCTTTAATACAATCTCCGCTTGGCGCTGGGCGTCGGTGAAATACATTTTTCGCTTGGGCCAGAACTCCTTGGGGCGGAGGTTGATGATGGTTTCGATCATTTCGATGGGCGAGGGATCGGTAGGCGTGTCGGCCCGGCCGCCTTTGCCCACGATTTGTTCCACCTCGGGGAAGCGGCGGAGCACGGCGTTGCGGGCCTTCAGATCGTCGGCCACTTCGGTTACCGACGCGCGGGGCACGGTAACGGGCATGTCCAAAATGCTTCCTTCATCCAGAGGCGGCATGTATTCCCGGCCTAACTTTCCCGATAGATGCCAGCCTACGACCAGAAGCAGGACAAAAAACCAAAACACCGTTTTGGGATAATTCATGGCCCAGCGCAAAAGCGGCTTGTAAATGCCGATCAGGCTGCGGACGAGCCAATTTTCCTCTTCGCTCCGCAATCGGCCCTTGATAAACGTGGGAATCATCGCAGGCACAAGCGTGATTGACAAAATCGCCACGCCCAACATGGCGAAACTTTTGGTAAAGGCCAGCGGATGAAAGGTTTTGGCGTCCCGGCCGGTAAGGGCAAATACCGGGATGAACGAAATCAGAATGATCATCACCGAGAAAAAAATCGGCCGGCCCACGGTTTTACAGGCGGGCAGGACCAGTTCGCGGATGTCGCCGCGGACGCGCCCTTTGCCGAAATGGGCCGTAAGATGGTGCGAGGCGTTTTCCACCATCACGATCGCCTGATCGACCAGAATGCCGATCGACACTGCTATGCCCGAAAGCGACATGATGTTCGAGGCAATGCCGAAATAACGCATCAAGATGAACGATATCAACACAGCCATGGGCAGCGTGAGACAGATTACAAACGCGCTGCGGAAGTGCAAAAGAATAAGCAGTATCGCCAGCGAGGCGATAATCATTTCGGTCGTGAGGGTTTCTGTCAGCGTGTGGATCGCGCCGTGGATCAGGCGCGTGCGGTCATAGAAGGGTACGATGCGCACGCCCTCGGGCAGTCCGGCCTGAAGTTGGACAATTTTTTCCTTGATGGCCTTGGTCACGGCCAGTGGATTCTCGCCGTAGCGCATCATCACCACGCCGCCGACGGCCTCGTTGCCGTTTTTTTCCAAAACTCCCCGGCGGAACTCGCTGCCCAGGCTCACCGTGGCCAGATTCGAGACGCATACGGGCGTGCCCGCGGCCGCGTCGGTTTTTACGACGATGTCTTCGATGTCCTGCTTGTTGCGGATCCAGCCCACGCCGCGGACAAGATACTCGGCATTGCCTTTTTCTATCACCCGGCCGCCGACCGCAGAGTTGGAGCGTGCCACGGCCGAATAGATTTCGCCCAGCGTAACGCCGTAGGAGCGGAGTTTGTTGGGGTCCACGTCGATTTGATATTCGATGGGAAAACCGCCCACCGAGGCCACCTGGGCCACGCCGGGCACGGAATTCAATTGATAGCGGACGTACCAATCCTGAATCGCCCGCAGCCGGCCCAGGTCATAACCTTCGCCTTCCACGGTGTACCAAAAAATCTGCCCCAAGGCCGTGGCGTCCGGGGCCAAGTACGGAGTCACCCCCGGCGGCAGGAACGTGCTCGCCAGGGTGAGCCGTTCCAACACGCGTTGGCGGGCGAAGTAGAAATCGACCTTGTCCTCGAATATGACGTTAATCATCGAGAAACTGAACTCGCTCGAAGACCGCACCGCCTTTACACCGGCCAGGCCTTGCAGATTGACCGACAGCGGATAAGTGATTTGATCCTCGATCTCGCGCGGACTGCGGCCCATCCAATCGGTAAATACGATGACCTGGTTTTCCGAAAGGTCGGGAATGGCGTCGACCGGCGTGTTGATGACGCAATAGATCCCCCACACCGCCACCACTCCGGCGAGCAGGATTACTATGAATCGATTGCGGATGGAGAATTCGATGATGCGTTCGATCATAGGGTTCAGGATTCAGGGTTTTACTTGTTCCCAGGCTCTGCCTGGGAACGTTTGTTTGTTTTTTTCAGATCCTCGACTTTTTTCAACGTCTTTTCTGGGTCTTTTTTGGCTTCATCAACGCACCCGGGACAACATAGGAAAACGGTCTGGCCTTTGAGCGTGATTTTTACCGGCACGCCCATCGAGCCTAATAGCAAGCCGGTAATGGGGCAGAATTTTTGCTCGGCGGCGGGTTTTTGATCTTCGGGCGGAAGTTTGGCGAGATTGGCTTTGACGTTTTCGGAAATTTCCCCGTCATTTGGCGGCGGCGTTTGCGTCATGGCCGACGTTTCGGCCGAGGCCGGCGGTTTTTGCGCATTGGTTGCGGGTTGTGTTTGGGGAATTGTGTTTCTAGCGGCGCTGGAAGACGGCCCGCCGCTTGCGCCAAAGTATGTGCCGGCCGACGGATTGAGCCTGGTCTCGGCGTCGATCAGAAAGGCCCCGGCCGCGGCGACCTTTTCTCCGGGCGCCAAACCTTTTAGCACCGGATAGAATTCGCCTATTCGGGGTCCCAGTTGCACTTCCACGCCTTCGAACAATCCCGGCGTGCGCTGGACATAAACGATTTGCCGTGTGCCGGTATCGATCACTGCCCGCTCGGGTACGGCTAGGATCGGGCCGGATTTGAATGGTTCGATTTGGTCCAATGGGGTGTCGATCCGCACGGTTGCGAACATTCCCGGCCGCAGTTCGCCGGAGGCATTATCGACTTTGAAGCGCACGCGCACGGTTCGGGTTGCGGGGTCGAGTTGGGAATAGATCGCGGACAGTTCGCCTTGAAAAACACGATTCGGCAGTGCCTCGACGGTTGCGCGAATGGCCTGTCCCAGGCGAAGATAATCGATGTCTTTTTCGTAAACGTCGGCTTCGATCCATACGGTCGTAAGATCGGCGATATCCAGCAAGGTCATGCCCTCCTCGACGCGCGAGCCGGCCACGATGTCTTTGCCGATTACCTGCCCTGCGCGCGGCGAGCGGATAACCAGGCGCGGGCTGGCCTTGCCCGCGGCGATCATGGCCTCGATTTCCTCGTCGGCGACGCCCAGCAATTTCAGTCGCTGCCGTGCCGGAGCGACCAACTCGGAATTCATTCCCCGCCCGGCGGCCAGCAGTAATTCTTGCGATGAGGCATACAATTCGGGGCTGTAAATTTCGGCCAGCGGCTCGTCTTGTTTCACGGCGACGTAAGTTTTGTCGACGTAGAGTTTTTCCACGTACCCGTTCACTCGGCTTGTGATCCGCGAGAGCCGGCTTTGATCGTAGGCCACGTTGCCCGCGGCAACAGTCTGCTTGACGAGCGGTTGGTAGCCGATTTGGACGGTTTCGATGCCTGAGAGTTCGATGCGTTCGGGCGAGAGTTGCACGCGTCCGGTAACGCCCGGGGGCAGCAGCGGCGGCGCGCCCTTTTTGCGCAAGGAAAGCGGCATTCCGCAGATAGGACAGTGGGGCGCTTGCCCGTTGGGATCTAAATCGTCGCGGACTACTTGTGGATGCATGGGACAATAAAATTCCTCGTCCTTGGCCAGTTTGCCGATCTCGGCCGGGGCGGACCTGGTCCACTTGTCCCAATAGTTCGTAATGGTGTCCCAATAGCCGATCGCCAGCGCTGTGATCAGCAGTATGGCGATGAAGCGCAAACGCACCTCGATCACCTTGAGTATTAGAAAGAACTTTTTCCAAAATGTTGAGTTCGACATGACACACCTCCCGGAGCAAGCTCCGGGGCTAAACGGCAAGGTCAAAATAGCAAAATACTCCCGGCATGAGCACAAGGGCTAAACAATTATAGGATTGTAGTTGTCTAATGATTATTTTTTTTCTTCGGCATCTTTCAGTTTTGCCAGATATTTGTCGGGATTTTCTTTTAGATCATGTTCGCAGCCTTCGCAGCAGAGGAACACGGTTTTTCCTTTGACTGTGGTTTTAAAGGGTTTTCCCATGGCGCCCAACAATTCTCCGCTGACGGGACAGACGCGTTGTTTTTTCGCCAACTCGCGATCTTCGACGCTTAGCTCGGCCAGGCCGCTGGAAACGTCCGGCGAGGCTTGGTTGGCTGATGCTTGTTTTGAGGCGCCGTTATCCGTCGATTGTTCATTAACCGGCGAGGCCGCGGGTGTAGATGGATTCTGCTCTTTCGCAACCTGATGGTTGCAACCGATAATGTTGATTGCCAAACCAACCAACAACAAAGACAACAGTAAACGTGATGTGGTCATGCTGGTTTCTCCTTAAAATAATTATTTTTCAGTATCGCGAAACCGCAAGCGGTTTGTATTTCCGGCGTGAAACGGCAAGAGGTTTGCGCGGAATAGCGGTTTATTTGCGGGGAATAATCGTATCCCGGCGCGCAGTATCACTATAAGAAAAGGCGAATCAGATAATTAGACGGCAAAGAGTACTTAATCGCTCCAGCGGAGTCGCCGGTATGGAAGGGCACTGATCGATGGAATACAACGCGTCGGGGGGCAGTACTGCCGCGGCTGCCGATGCCAGGCAAGCATACGCATGGTTGATTAGTTGCTTGGCTGATGAATTAGGCAAAGTGTTTTGCGGCATGGGGGTTTTGCCGCCCGGGCAATTGCAGGTCGTGGAAACGGCGCTTTGCGTGGCATTAAATTGCGGGGCTCGATTTTTGCAACAGGCCGACTGCTGTGTTTTTTTCATGTGATGACAGCATTGGCAAACCGCGCCGGGATGACAACAGCAGGCCTGAAATTGAAGTGTATTTGCCGCTTTTCCTTGCACGTCGCCAGCCATTGGCCCGGCGCACCTGCAAGCGCCTGTCAAAAGCACGTCCGCGGGCATCAGTGCCGCTGCCAGCCAGACCAGCAATTTCGCGATCAAAGACTTAGTAATCCACATGGCAAACACATCGTGCCACAAATAGCGGAATCGTGCAATAATTAAACACGCCGGACAAATTTTATATTACCTTACTGCTAATCAATAATACGCCGCCGGAGGCGGCAAGTCAATGTAACTGCCGACCGCCGGGACGTTAATTATGCTACGTACTGGTATATATGACGAGTTCACAGACATGCTAATATTTTCATGAGGAAAAAACAGATTTGCGGTTTTTCCCGATGTCACGGATGTTCCGGAGTAGTTTCCATGCGGGAAATTGTCGGGGCAGGGAGTTTTTCGCGATGTTTTTTGTGATCCGATTCATCCCTGACATAACGCTTATCGGGCAGTTGTTTGTAATCTTGTTCGACCTTTCTTTCGGGTGCGGGGGGCGGTTTTTGTCCGCCGAAAAGCCTTGAAAAGAACCGGCCCGCGTCGTCCCATATCGTATAAGCCACGGGCGTAAGGAGCAGCGTCAAGAGCAGCGAAAGCGTTTGGCCGCCCAAGACCACTTTGGCCAAACTGGCGCGAGAGCCGGATCCGGCCCCTCGGCCCAAGGCGATGGGAATCATGGCGGCGATGAGCATCACGGTGGTCATCAAGATGGGGCGCAAGCGGGTGTGGTTGGCCTGGAGAATGGCCTCTTCGCGGGGCAGGCCCTTGGCGCGCAGCACGTTGGTGTAATCGACTTGAAGGATGCCGTTTTTCTTGACTATTCCAAAGAGCATGAACAATCCGAACATGGCGAAAAGATCCAGCGGCGTGCGGAGCAAAAGAAGCGAGATGAGGGCAAAGGGCAGCGTCAGCGGCAGGGCCAGGAGAATCGTGATCGGATGCACGAAGCTCTCGAACTGAGCGGCGAGGATCATATACATAAACACGAAGCTGACGATGAAGGCGATGAGGAAGTTCTGGTTCGATTCCTTCAGCACCTTGGCTTTGCCGATGAACTCCCAGCGGTAGTCGGCCGGAAGATTCATGTCTTTGACATACTTGGTTATTTTTTCCACGGCGTCGCCGGTCGGGAGGGTTTGCTCCAGGTTGGCGATGACTTCCACCTGGCGCTGCATGGAGAAGCGGTCGATGTTGGCCGGTCCCTTGGCCGGATCGAGCCGGGCGACGCTATCCAATTGCACCAGCCCGGCCTTGGGCGAAGGGATCATCAGGCGGCCGATTTCCTCGGGTTTTGCGCGGTGCGACAAATCGGCCCGCAGCCAAACGTCGTACTGTTCGTCGAGTTCCTTGTACTTTGTTACAGGCTCGCCGCCCACGAGCACGGTGAGCGTGGAGGCGATCTGTTGTATGGGAATGCCCAGGTCGGACGCCCGCTCCCGGTCGATATTCACCCGCAGTTCGGGCTTGCGCAAGGATAGGCTGGTATCGACGTCGAGAAAGCCTTTTTCGTTTTTCATCCAGTTCATGATTTGTTCGGAGTATTGCTGGAGCTTGACCAGGTCCGGCCCGCGGATGGTCAAGTCGATCATCGACTGCCGGAAACCGGAAGCTGAAATGATCGCCACGTCCTGGATGGCGACGCGGAGGTCGGGATAGTCCTTCATGATCCGCCGGGCGTCGTCCTGGACGTCGAACTGGGTGTAAAATTTATTGTCGTTTTCGACCTTGCCGCGAATGCCATTACACCAGAACATTGGGTCGTACCAGGTGCGTTGCCGTTTTTCAAGGTCGGTCAAACGCAGATAGATTGTGCCGGCGGTGACGTCGCCTTGCCCCCGGCCGATGCGTCCGGTCGTGTCGCCGATGATGCTGAATACGTTCTCAACGCCCCGCAAACCGCCCAGCCGTCCTTCGATTTCCCGGAAAAGTTTGCCGGCGCTCTCCAGCGTATAACCTTCGGGCATGGTTACGGCCACTTCCAATTCGCTTTGGTCATCGCGGGGAACGAACTCGAAACCCACGATGCTGAATAGAAACGGAGTAACGGCCAAACAGCCGATCGCCGAGAGCACGATAATCCAACGATGCCGCAGCGACCAGGCCAGCATCCAGCCGTAGGCGCCTTCTATCGACCGCCAGATTGGGCCCGATTTGCTGCCGCGACCTTCGCGCAGCTTGAGGAACCGCGAGCAGAGCATGGGCGTGAGCGTGAACGAGACACAAAGGCTCATGAAAATGGCGAAGGCCACGGTGGCCCCGAAACTGCTGAAGAATTTTCCCACCCGTCCGCCCATGAACACCACCGGCATGAAGATTACCAAGAGCGACATGGTCGTGGCCATCACGGCCAGGGCGATTTCCTTGGTGGCCGAGGAGGCCGCCGTTCGGGCATCGACCTTGTCCTCTTCCATGTGCCGAAAGATGTTCTCGTTAATCACCACCGCGTCGTCGATCACGATGCCGATGGCCAATATCAGGCCCAGCATGGTCATGTTATTGAGCGTGTAACCCATGTAGTTCATGAACACGAAGGTGCTGATGATCGAGGCGGGAATGGCCAAACTGGCGATTATGGTGGTCCGCCAGTCGCGGATGAAGAGCATGATCGTAATAGCCACCAGAACGGCCGCGATAACCAGGTGCAGTTGCACTTCCTCAAAAGACCGGACGATAAACACCGATTGGTCCTTGACCACGAAGGTTTTGATGTCTTGGGGAAGGATGTCTTTCAATTCATCGAGACGTTTCTTCACCGTTTTAACCACGGCCACGGTGTTCGCGCCGGACTGCTTCTGCACGATGAGGCTGACGGCGTTTTCGCCATCCAGGCGGGCCAGGCCGCGCGGCTCCTCGAAGGTGTCTTCCACCCGGCCGATGTCCTTGATCCTGACCGGATAACCGTGTTGATTGGCCACGATCAGGTCCAGAAACCCCGCGGCGTTTTCCACACGGCCCATGGTGCGCAGCACCAGTTCGCGGTTACCTTGATCGACGTGTCCGCCGGGCAGTTCGATGTTCTGCCGCATAAGCGCCAGGCGCACGTCCTCGATGGAGAGGTTGTAGCTGGCGAGTTTGTCGGTATCGATGTAGACGTTGATCGCCCGTTGCCGCCCGCCCACCAGGATCACCGCTCCCACGCCTGAAAGGCCTTCCAGGTTTTCCTTGATTTGTTTGCGGGCGATTTCGGTTATTTCCTGCATGGGCCGCCTACCGGAAACCGCTATGGTCAACACCGGGGCGGCGTTGAGGTCGAACTTGTCGATGATCGGCGAATCGGTGCCCACGGGCAGTTTGGCGAGAATCGTGGAAATCTTGTCGCGGACCTCCTGGGCGGCCACGTCGCGGTTCTTTTCGACCACGAAGGCAATCACCACCTGCGAAATGCCCTCCTTGGTCGTGGATCGCAACTCGTCGATGCCGGAAACGGTGTTGACGATCTCCTCGATGGGTTTGGTCACGCTGGTTTCCATCTCCTCCACGCTCGCGCCGTTGAGCGTGGTGGTGACCGTAACTATGGGCATCTCGACGTTGGGCAGCAAGTCCACGCCCAGTTGCATGTAACACACCGCGCCCATCACCAAAGGCGCGGAAACCAACATTACCGTGAATACGGGCCGTTTTATGCAAAGATCCCAGATGGTCATGGTTGAGTGATTAGGGATTGGAGATTAGGGATTGGAAAAATGCTGAATGTTGAATAATAGCGGGTAGCCCAGGTTCTTGAACCTGGGCGGCTTTGCCGCAAGAGACTTAAGGAGAATATTGACTTTCCCAAAAACCTCTTGGGACTTCGTCCCACCGGTTCAAGAACCGGTGCTACCCATTACCGTATTTTAACTTTCGTTCCTTCGGCCAATTGGTTCTGGCCGCTGGTGATCACTTGGCTGTTGAGGTCCAGTTGGCTGGTGATTTCCACCCAGTTGCGCCCGGCCACTCCGGTTTTGACTTCCATGGCATGGGCTTTTCCGTCCTCAACGACGAAAACTTTCGTCGTGCCCACGGCCGTTACCAGGGCCTCGGAAGGCACGGTTTTGGCCTGCGTTTCCACGCGGGTGAGAATCGATGCCTTGGCAAAACCGCCGGGCTTCAGTTCTCGCGCCAGATTGGGCACCAGAACCTCGATCTGGAACGTGCGGCTCAGGCGGTCCACCGTCGGGCTGACGCGGGATACGATGCCTTCAAAAACCTTGTCCTGGTACGCCTCGCTGTGGATTTGGACTTTCTGATGGATCTTGATTTGACTGGTGTAGACCTCGGGCACGTCAGCCTTGAACTTCAACAACTTGTCGATAACCAGGCGATACACGCCCTTGGGATTTGCGCGGGTAGCCATTTCACCCTCGGAAATCATCCGCTTGTCCACGGCGTATTCGACCTCTTGGGGCGAATGCGCCAATTTCGAGACCGCGGCGGAAGGCGCAGGCACCTCGACTTTCGTGTCGCGCAGATGCTGCTGGGCGGTGTCCAAAATCGCCGCCTGTTGTCGGGCTTTGGCGATATTCGCCTGGGCTTCGATCTTCACCTGCTCAACCGTGGCCTTGGCCACTTCGTTATCGGTGTAGGTCTGATCCCATTCTTCCTTGGTGGAGATTTTTTGTTTGTAAAGGCTGTCAACCCGCGAGAACCTCGACGAGGCATTCCGGTATTGATTGTATGCGCGAACCACGGTGGGTAGTTTCATGATGTCGAAGTCCGCCCCCGGCAAGGCCGTCAATCCCACCTTGGCTAATTCCGATTCGATCGATTTTTTCACTTCCTCCACGGCAAGTTGATAATCGGTGGGCTCGATTTCCAAGAGCACGTCGCCCGGGCGGACGATGTCGCCCACGTCGCAATGAATGCGGACCACGCGCCCGTCGACCTTGGGCGTTACCGTCAACTCCTCGCAACCCTCGAAACTGCCCACCACGTCCACCGTCCGCTGGATAGACTGCACTTCCACGTTGGCCACGGTCACGGGGACCGCCGATTGCCGGGCAGAGTCTTTTTCCTCGACGCCGGCGTCTTTTTTCTTGTTGTTCTCGGCGGAAACCGGTGGCTGGGACGACTGGCCGAGAATGGGCGGGCTCAGCTCGATGAAAACCAGCAGCAATGCCGACAGCGCAATCACAAACGCCCCGCCGGCGAAAAACCATCGTTTATGTTTGTACGTGCTCATGGGTTGATTTTCGGTTAAAAGTGGTCAGTTATCAGTTTATTGAGACTGTCCGGGAATTAGTGAGTGAAAATCGCGTGTTTTATGGCATTCGTAAAATAAGGACTTACGTCAAATTTTTAATTCAGTGCTAGCAGATGTTTAAGTGCTTATTTTTCCGAGAGTTAGCTACATTTCAATTCCCGGACACCTTCAGTTTATTGATTGTCAAATAAGTAATGTCGTATTCATCGTTTAGCCCCGGAGCTTACTCCGGGAGTTTTTTCCACAAATGAAACCTCATAACGTTATTTACCTGGTTATCAATAGGCGTGCGAAACCGCAAGCGGTTTCATTCATCCTTCATCCTTCATCCCTTGTTCTTCTATTTTCCCGTTCCGAATCGCTTAACAGTCCGTACAAGACGATATCGGAGATGTCTTTGGCTTGTTCGATCGTGGAGCGCTTGCGTCTGGCAAAGTAGTTGGTGAACATCGTGCCATACAGCAGGTCGCCCACAACGGCGTTGAACTTCTCGAATGGTGTGTCGAGGATGCGGCCGGCCGCTACCAATTCCCTGAATTGATCGTGGAATTCGCAAGAGAACTTTTCTTGATTTTCAAAAAAACTGGGTTTATCCCGGTCCTTGAAATAAGCCCGTTCCTGAATCATCAGTTCCACAATTTCCGGATGGTCCTTGAAGTATTTTAAATACGCATTTACGGCGTGAAGCAAACGATCGATCGGGTCTTGAATCTCTTTGATGGTATCCGTGATCGATAAATGTAATTGCAGCATCAATCGATCGACCGCCGCCAAAAACAATTCCCGCTTGGAGGGAAAATAGCGATAGATAGTGCCCTTTCCCACACCCAAGCGATCGGCCAGGGTTTGGGTGTCGGCTTGGGAGTAGCCGCGTTCAGCGAAAAGAAGTGCGGCGGCCTCGAGTATTTCCTGTTCGCGACGGACTTTGGTGTTGTTGGAGTTGTTTTTTTCAGTTTTTATTTTCAAGGTAATACCCATGGAGGTATTGAGTTTATGAAAACGGACTGACTGGTCCGTCACTTAAATTCTATCATGTTCTGTTGATTCGTGCAACGGCTTTTGGTTTAAACTGCTCGTGTGATTGAATAACACTTGACCAGATAAGGACTTATGATAAAATCAATTGCCGAATTATTGCCTTTAGTCATTAGACATTTGTGCTTCGACATTTCCCCTGATTCCTGTTCCCCGACCCCTGCCATGCGATATCGACCTCTTGCCAACACCGGGATAAGGATTTCGGAAGTCGCCTTGGGTTGCTGGCCCATGGCCGGAATGACCACGCCTGGGGTGACCGAAGCCGATGGCATCGCCGCGATCAGGGCTTGTTTCGAGCTGGGCGTCAATCATTTGGATACGGCCTACATGTACGGGGTCAACGGCGAAAGCGAGCGTCTTATAGCCAAGGCCCTTGGCAATCGCCGCGCCGAGATGATCATCGCCACCAAGGGCGGATTTCATTGGGCAACGGACGGCAGTCAGGTTCACGACGCCTCGCCGGTCACGCTGCGCAGGGAGTGCGAGGAGAGTTTGCGCCGGCTCGATACCGATCGCGTGGAACTGTACTATCTGCACGCCCCGGACCCAAAAGTGCCCTTGGCCGAGTCGGCCGGGGAAATGAAACGGCTGAAACACGAAGGCAAAGTCCTGGCCCTGGGCGTGTCGAACGTAAACCTGGAACAACTTGAGCAGTTCGCCGCCGAATGTCCGCTTGCCGCATTCCAGCCGCCTTATAATATGCTTCAAAGGGAAATCGAGAGTGACACGCTTCCTTGGTGCCGCGAACACGGGGTGTCGGTATTGGTTTATTGGCCGCTTATGAAAGGGCTTTTTGCCGGGAAAATCCGCCCCGGAGCCCTTCACGAGCGCGACAACCGGCGAAAATATCCCCAATATCAAGGCGAAGAACTGCAAAAGAATCTGGAACTAGTGGAAAAACTCCGCTTAATCGCCCAAGATGCCGGCCACACGGTGGTGGAATTGGTAATCAACTGGATTTTGCGTCAGCCGGGCATTACTTGCGCCGTGTGCGGTGCGCGGCGGCCGGAGCAAATCCGCGAAAACGCCGGGGGATCGGACTGGGAACTAACAGACAATCAACTGGACGCAATCGAAGAAGCCATAAAACAACGCGGTCCTGCAAAAACAAGATCGGCGGTGTAGTATTTAACCATGTCTGCTCTGCTGGAAGCCTGCAATCTGATTCGTCGGCACCCTTTTGATCAACGGCGGTTGTTGGAAAACATCTCCTTGACGCTCAACCCCGGCGATAGGGCGGCAGTGGCGGGCCCCTCGGGTTCGGGCAAGACGCTCCTGCTTAGGGCCTTGGCGCTGCTGGACACAATCGACGGCGGCCGGGTATTATGGCACGGCCGTCCGATCCGCAACCAAGACATTCCCGGTTTCCGCTGCCGTGCGATTTATTTTCACCAGCGACCCTCGCTCTTGGCCGACACCGTGGAAGCGGCTTTGCGGCAACCGCTTGCCCTGGCCGTCCACCGCCGGCGGGAATTCAATAAGCCATGGATCGTCGAGCGGCTGGCTTTTTTAGGCCGGGATGAAAAATTCCTGGAGCAAAAAGTCGCCAATCTATCCGGCGGAGAGATGCAAATCGCGGCCCTGCTCCGCGCCGTGCAACTCGAGCCGAATGTGCTTCTGCTCGACGAACCCGCATCAGCCTTGGATCCTAAAACCGCCGCCGCCGTGGAACAATGGCTTACCGCCTGGATCGACCAGTCGCCCGACGCCCGGGCCATGATCTGGGTGACACACGATGTAAATCAAGCCAAGCGCGTGGCCAATCGGATGTTGCACATGGAAAACGGACATCTGAAAACAGCGGAGAGTTGAGCGTGGAGCATGGAGAGTGGAAAATAAGTTTATTGAGTCTCAGATAATCAGTAGTTTCTAACATTTTATCCTGCCCCGGACAACTCATTTTATCGACTTGAGATCGTTCCTTCCAGCGGGCTGCTGGCGGTGGCGTAGAGTTTTTTGGGGATCCGGCCGGCAAGATAGGCCAGGCGGCCGGATTCGGCGGCCAGGCGCATCGCCCGGGCCATTTTTAAGGGATCTTTGGCGTGTGCGATGCCGGTGTTCAACAGCACGCCGTCCACGCCCAGTTCCATGGCCGCGGTCACGTCGCTGGCAGTGCCCACGCCGGCATCGACGATTACCGGATAATCGGGATCGTCGGTCTTGAGATATTCCAAACATATCCGGA
>JBEKIK010000009.1:0-14922 GCA_050011795.1 Thermoguttaceae bacterium
CGCCATGGTCGAGGGTTTTTCATTCTCGTCGGCCCAGCGGCGCTGCCGAATGCCGGTGACCTGGTACACGTACTCCTCCGATATTTCCGGGAACTTTTGCACCAATTCGGCGTTGGTCACCACGCGCTGGGGCAGATAGCCGCCCAGGCCCAGAATGACCACCTCTTGCCGTGCATCGACCGCACGATCGGGCATCGAAGCGCGCTGGATGATATGCTCGGGACGTTCGCCGGCCACGGCGGGTGGAATCCAGTTTTTCATCCCCTCGTCGGCGGTTTCGATCTCCACGATCGGCTCGGTCAACGGCACCGTCTCGCCGTCCAGGTGCAGCCGGCGTATCACCTTGCCTTCGCAGGGCGACTCGAAATCGAAAACCGATTTGGCGCTGTCGATCTGCGCCAATGCCTGACCCCGGCTAAAACAATCGCCCTCGGCCACGTACCATTCGATTATCGTGGCTTCCAACTCCGACGCCCCCTGGGCAGGCAAATACAACAGCATCCGGAATACGCTGGCGTCCATTAGTTTTTCAGTTGTCAGTTTTCGGTTTTCAGTTGTCAGTTATCAGTTTATGGTTATCAGTGGGCAGTAAATGGCCCACCCCAAACTAACGAATGTCCGCTGTTTTCATCCTTCATCCTTCATCCTTCATCCTTTAAAACATGCCCTCAACCGCCGCGAGAATTTTTTCCGCATTGGGCCGGTAATGCGCTTCCAGTTCCGGGGCAAAGGGTATGGGCACGTCTGGGGCCGCCAATAGCTGCGGCTGGGATTTTAACGCGGAAAACGCCGCTCGCACTACCCGGGCGATCAGCATTTCGCCCAGGCCTTGCGTCATGCCGCATTCCTGCACCACCAGCAGCCGGCCCGTCTTTCGCACCGACTCGACGATGGGCTCGACCGCCAAGGGCTGTAGGACGAAGGGGTTCCAAACTTCGATGCTTCGCGAACATTTGCCGGCCGCCGATAGGGCCTCGTAAACCATCGCTCCAAAGGCGACCAACGTCAGTTCGCGGCCTTCGCTGTATTTTCGGGCCCGCCAAACGTTCGCCAATCGGCCGTCGAAGTCGATCGGGCCGCTCTTGCTCCAGTACAGCAGCTTGTGTTCGAAAACCAGGCAGGGATTCGGATCGTAAAAACCGGCCAACAGGGCCTCGAACGTTTCCTGCGCGGTGGCCGGATAAAGCAATTTCAAACCGGCGAATCTAGACCAAAGCCCCTCGAATTCGCCCGAGTGGAAGGCCCCCATGGTCAGCCCGCCGCCGCACGGCAGGCGCAGCAAAATCGGCGCCGGAGAGCCGCTCCGATAATGCCATGTGCCGCAGTTCAGGCCCAATTGCGAAACGCTTTCCGTGGAAAAGTCGGCGAACTGATATTCGACGATCGGCTGAGAGCCCACCTGCGACGCCCCCAGGGCAAAACCCACCATCGCCGATTCGCCCAGCGGCATGTCGATTACCCGGTCCGGGCCGTAGCGATCGATCAACCCCTTGCAGGTCTTGAAGGCCGAGCCGTAGCGCCCCACGTCCAATCCCAACAGGAAGGCGTTGGGATGCCTGGCCAGCAGATAATCGATCGCTCGATTTACCGCCTCGCCGTTTTTCACCTTCGCGGCTTGATACGGTTCCACGTCGAGCGGGACCGCGGGGGCATAAGGGGTCCAGGATTGCAAGCCGGGTTCCGGGCGCGGGCAAGACAGGGCGGCCTCGAGGTCCGATTGTATTTCGGCTTCGATGCGTTTTTCCACGGCCCTGGTTTCCGCCTCGGAAAAACCGCTTATTTCCTGAATTTTACGCCTCGCGGCGGGCAAAGGATCGCGCTGGAGCCAATCCCGCATCTGCTCGGCCGAGATGTAATCGCCCTTGTCGTAGGCGGCATGGCCGCGAAGCCGCAAAGTCATGCACTCCAGCAGCCGGGGCATACCGTCGGCGCTCATGGCTTCCAATGCGTCGCACACCGCGCTGTACACTTCCGGAAAGCTTTTGACAATTGTATTGGGCGCTTATTGGCGTGGAAAAGGCGTAATAATTATTCTCGATCAGAAACAACACCGGCGCCTTTTGCACCGAGGCGATGTTCATGGCCTCGTGGATCTCGCCCGTGCTCGAGCCGCCGTCGCCGACAACGGCCAGTCCGAAAACGTCCTCTCCCGCCCGCCGCGCAGCCCAGGTCCCGCCCACCACAAGACTGGGCATTTTGCCCAAGTGGCTGATCATGGGAAAGCGCCTCGTTGCGGCGTTGCCATGATGCACGTTGCCCTCCCGGCCGTGCGTCGGGCTTTGGGCATTGGCCATGTACTGGCAAAATAATTGATACGGCGTGGAACCCAAGAGCAAATGCCCGATAATGTCGCGATGCATGATCGACACCACGTCCAGGCCCGGACGCAACGGCATGACCATGCCCGTCGATGTCGCCTCGTTGCCTATGCCGGTGGCCACGGTCCCTTTGGTATAGCCCTTTTTGAAGAGTTCTTCCATGCGCTCGTCCAAGTGCCGGGACAGGTACATCAGCGGATAAGCCGTTAAGTAGAATTCCTCTTGCGTGAGCCGCTGCGGATAACGCACCAACTGGTGCGCGGGCGTGTGCGCGGAACCGCCTCTACACGACGACAACTGCGCCAGCAACGAATCGATCCACGCCGCCCCTTCACGCCCCGCGGTAAAAGCCCTTTTGGCCGACGCGCCAAGCGTCTCTCGAGTTTCCAAAGGAGTAGTCACTTGAAGACCTTTCGTCGGCTATTGACGCGCTGGGCAATATCGATTCGACAAATTGTAAAGTCAAGGAATCGAAGGCGATTTTACCGGGGGCCAACTGGATTGTCACTGTCAAATCGGTCCGATTTTGGGCCACGCTTCCCAAATTACGCACC
This sequence comes from Thermoguttaceae bacterium, assembly GCA_050011795.1. GTDB lineage: Bacteria > Planctomycetota > Planctomycetia > Pirellulales > Thermoguttaceae > JBEKIK01. The sequence continues at coordinate 2,873 of JBEKIK010000009.1, forward strand.
TTTTCCATTTTGCGCAGCCACAATCTACTGTCCGACTGGGTTTTATCAATACCCTGAGCTCTATCCCATGACCAGACGTCATTGATGATTTACTATCGAGTTTACACAAGTATTACCAAAACTACATGCTTTCGCCGGCCAAGTATCCGGTGCTGAAAGCGGCTTGAAAGTTGTAGCCGCCGATGGGGCCGTCCAGATCGAGCAATTCCCCGGCAAAATAAAGACCCGGCACGATTTTACTTTGCATGGAGCTTGAATCGACTTCGTCCAGTGCCACGCCGCCTGCGGTTACTTCGGCCTTGCGAAAGCCCATTGTGCCGGCCACGGGAATGGGACATTGTTTTATAGCTCTAATCAGCCGGCTTCGCTCGCTTTTGGAAAGTTCGGCCCCCCGACGATTGTGCGGCGTCTCGGCTTGGTCCAAAATCGCATCGGCTAATCGCCGAGGTAGCAGACGGTCCAAGATAACCGCCGCTTGACGCCCTCCGACAGATGTGCACTGGGCGGCGATCATGGCATCGAGTTCTTCCGCTCGAACACCGGGCATGAAATCACATTCTAGAATCAACTTTTGCGGTGCATGGTATCGGCTGATTGCGCGGCTGACATCCAGCGCGGCCGGTCCGGAAAGGCCGAAATGCGTGAACAATAATGAACCTCGCCGGCCGGCAAGGCATCGGGGTTTCCCGTTTTCATGGCTTAAAGGTTCAACGACTTTAACCGATGCGTCAGCGATTGTTATGCCCTTTAGCGCGGTAACCCACGAGGCGTGAGTCATAACGGGCGCCAGAGCCGGGCAGGGCGGGACGATAGTATGCCCCAACTCGGCCGCCCAACCATATCCGTCGCCGGTCGTTCCGCAGGCCGGATACGATTTCCCGCCGGTCGCCAGCAAAATCTTTCGCGCCGATATGGTCCGCCGCGATGTGATCAACCTAAACCCATCAGCCGATCTTTCGATCTTAAGCAGCGGTTCTTCGGCAGCCAGGGCACAGCCGCTTTTTTTCAGCCGGCGAATAAGCGCGGCCAAAACGTCCGATGCCCGATCGCCGGCCGGAAATACCTTGCCCGTGTCCGATTCGATCTTTGCCGGCACGCCTTCGGTTAGAAAAAGATCGACTACGTCTTGCGGTCCGAGTGCGGCCAAGGCCGAGTGCAGGAAACGGCCGGGCGGTCCAAAGGCCTCGACAATTCCCCGGGCGTCGGCGACGTGAGTGAAATTGCATCGCGTGCCGCCGGATATGAGGATTTTCACACCCGGCTTGCGGTTCTTTTCCAACAGCAGCGTTCGCTTGCCGCCGAGCGCGGAGCGAGCCCCGGCCGTCAGCCCGGCCGGCCCTCCGCCCACGACGACAATTTCCCAATTGTCCATGAATTTATCTTACAGTATGCTAGAATTTCCCATAAGGACAAACATGCGACATTCCAACATCGAATCACCGCCTCGCCCGGCACTGTTGATTACGGTGGACACCGAAGGCGACGATCTTTGGTCCAGGCCCAAGGCAGTCTCCACCGAAAACGCCCGATTCCTGCCGCGTTTTCAGGCGCTGTGCGAAAAGTACGCCTTGAAACCGACCTGGCTGGCGAATTATGAGATGGCCGAGTGTCCGGCGTTTGTCGAGTTCGCCCGGGCTGTTGTTGAGCGTGGGGCGGGCGAAATCGGCATGCACCTTCATGCCTGGAATTCGCCGCCGCTTGCCCCGCTTACCGACGACGACCTGCACTGTCAACCGTATCTGACCGAATACACCGAAGCGATAATGCGCGATAAAATCAGCTTCTTGACCGATCTGCTGGAAGATCGGTTCCAGCGCAAAATGCTCAGCCATCGCGCAGGGCGTTGGGGATTTAACGCGATCTACGCCCGGCTGTTGGTCGAGCGCGGTTACACGGTCGATTGTTCAGTAACGCCGCACCTTTCCTGGAGCGAATATCTTGGAGACCCCAACGGCGCAGGCGGACCGGATTTCACGCACTTTCCCGAGCAACCGTATTTCGTCGATCTCGACCGGATCGACCGGCCGGGCGATTCGCCGCTTTTGGAAGTGCCGTTAAGCGTGATCGAAACGCGCCATGCCCGTTTCGACGACCGGATTACATCGGCGCCAAAATGGCTGCGACAGATTTCTCGGCGGGTGTGGCCTCCGATCCTGTCGATGATCCCCCGCGACAACGGGCGAAGCTGCCGCCACATGCGGGCGATATTGCGTCATGCGGTCGAACATCGCAGGCCGTGCGTTATGCTGGCGACACATTCATCGGAGTTGATGCCTGGGGCAAGCCCGTTTTTTCCCACCGCCAAGTCCATAGAACGGCTTTACGCCCGCCTGGAGACCCTTTTTTCCTCCGCCACCAAAGAATTCCGCGGCATGACGCTAAGCGAGTTTAGAAAAGAGATCGGGGATTAGCAATCGTGGATCAAACGTAAAAAATTTTCTACGCGCGGGGATCGAATCACATCGCGTGTCCCGTATCCAGCATGTGCAGTGCAAAGGCGTAGGATCCGATGGATACCGCACGGCTTGTGCCCAGCCTGGAAAGGCCCACGCCGATGCGCTTCAACGAGTCGTAATTTACCTTCCGGTTGGAATCGGGCACGGCGATTTCGCGGGCCTGAGGGCGAATGAACGCGGCCATTTGTTCGGCGTCCTCGAGGTTGAAGGCCGTCAGTTCGGTGCGATGCACCTGGGCTCCGTTGAAGGTCTCGAACTTGCCGTTAATTTCCTTGACTGCTCGGGGCAGGAAAAACTTCGCACCGCCCGCCAATCCGCCGCCGATTACGACCAGCCCGTCGATCAGGGTGACGGCGTTGGCCAAGGCGTCGCCGAGGGCTTCGCCCATCTCCTGGAAGGCTAAAACGGCGGCCTGTGCGTCGCCATGACCCGAACCGTCGGCAAACTCGTAAATTTCCTTGGGCGTGGGAGCGATTTCGTGCTTTACCCGGCAACGGGCCAAATAATCTCGTTGAACGCCCCGAATGCTAACGCTCTCTTCCGCTGAGGAGCGATTGTGGAGTTTGTTTCTAATTGCCCAGATTTCGGCGGCGGCGGCGTTGTCGCCGAGGAAGAGTTCCCCTTTTCGCACGATGCCCCCGCCAAAGCCCGTGCCAAGCGTGATTCCAAGCAGGTTTTCGTATCGTTTGGCGCTTCCGCCGGCCTTTAGTCTTTCGTTGACGTAAGGCAGGAAACCCGAGATGGCTTCGCCGTAGACAAACAGGTCGCCGTCGTTGTTGATAAATACGGGAACGCTGAATTTATCTTCGAGCATCGGCCCGAGGGCCACGCCTCCGCGGAAAGCGGTAAGGTTGGCCAGGTCGCCGATGATGCCCGCCGGATAGTCGGCCGGGCCGGGAAAGGCAAAGCTTATGGCCGCGGGCTTTTCCCAGAGCGCGTACTGGACTTGCGAAAATCCTTGCACAAGGGTTTTTAAACACTCCTTCAGGTCGTGGGCGTTGGAAGGCAGGGTGATCGGTTCCACGATTTCTTCGTTCGCCCGAATCGCCGAAAAAACGAAATTCGTTCCCCCGGCGTCCAGGGTCATGACGCTGCGTCGATCGTTCTCAATTTTCATGGGCGAAGGTTCTTGGCTTGAGTGAAATCAAGGAAACAAGCAACAAATACAACACTCAACGGCAGCGCCTCAATCGTTATATCTCAGCCGTCGAGTATAAGCCGAATCGCACCCCCGTCAAGATCGGCCTTGATCCCCGAGCTACATCACTGCCCGGACGCGGATTTCAACCTAAATCGAATGACAAAGCAATTGACAAAGAAGGGGGGATTTGTCATATTTAGTAATGGGTATTGATATACTCCCGCCATATTGAATGAAAGACGGATCCGTATAATCGATTATTTTTCGCCTGTTCCCTCCACCCCACGGCGCAAGGCCGTGCCAAGTTTGCAAGGGAAAAAAGGGAAAAAAATGGATGCAATTATATTGTTCATCGGCGCAAAACATTTGCCGATCAAATTGGATCGTATAACGAAAAGACGCGGTATAAAGCCCTGGCCGCTTTTGCTCGTCGCTTTGAGTTTCTTTTCGGCGTTTTTCATTCCGCCTTTTTCGCTGCGCGCCGAGGTTTTCGATTGGCGTAATATCCTGGGGTATAGTTTTGTAACGCCGGTCAAGAACCAAGGCTCGTCGGGCATGTGTTCGGCGTTCGCGTCGGTGGGGGCGTTGGAAGCGAAATACAAAATCACACGCAACGATCCAACTTTCGACATCGATCTTTCCGAACAACAACTAGCCGGCGCGGGAATTATAAATTGGTCCGGCGGCGGATATATAGACGCCGCGTTTAACTATTTTGAGAGCACGGGCGAGGTAACTGAAAGCGTTTGCCCTTGGACAGGGAGTTCCACTTCCAATTGGCCGCCGGCAGACGGATGGCAAAACTCCGTGTGTAAAATGGATTCATATACCAGCGGGTACTGGGATCTCGCTACAATTAAATCGAACTTGAAACAAAACGGCCCGATGGCCATGTACATGGAGGCCGACAGCGATTGGTATCCTAATCCAGGTTCTGATCGAGGCGGACATGCAGTCTTAATGGTCGGCTATGTCGATGATCAATCGGTAGCCGGCGGCGGATACTTCATTGTAAAGAACAGTTGGGGAAGCGGTTGGAATTGGAGCACCAATACCGATTCAGGTTATGGAAAATTGACGTATAGCACGGTGGTGAACAATCGCCAAATGTTCCCCATCACCAGCGGGGCGTATTTCAACGGCGCGACAAGCACAGTCAACTGGGACACTTCGACCGCGTCGGGTTACCAGGCCGGCGGGGGAACGTGGTCCACGTCGAACAGTTATTGGAGTTCCTCCGGGACGTCGTTGAGTTCATGGGCGAACGGCGAGTGCGCAGCGGTGTTCAGTTCCGGGGGCGGGACATATACGATAAACGTCGGATACGACGTAAGCGCCCATTCCATTACGTTCAATACCGGGGCCAGCGGTTATACTTTCACCGGCGGCACCCTGACCGTCACCACCGGCGGCATAACGTGCAACGAAAGCGTCACCATGAACACCGGCCTTACCGTGGGCGGCAACCAGACGTGGACCGTAGCCTCCGGCAATACGCTTACCGTCAACGCCAACGTCAACACTCACATCAGCGCGCTTACGATAAATTGCGCCGGCGACGCGACTATCAAAGGCGCGATCCGCGATGTCCGAGGGGATACGAGGTGGAACGGCCTGTTGTCCGGCTACAGCGGAAGCCTGACGAAAAGCGGCACAGGCACCCTTACTCTCTGCGGCAACAACACCTACACCGGCAATACCGCGATCACGGCCGGCAAGGTCATGCTGGGCGCTACCCCGGCCGGCCTGAGCGAAGGGCGAATCGATACGTACTTCGACACCGTCAATTCCAATCCCGCCGCTTCCATACAGCTCGGCACGCGCATGGCAAACACAAACTGGACCGATGCCGCTAAAACCTACGTCTACACCGGATACATCAATAACTCCGGCAGCACAAGCGCCACTTGGTACTTTGCCGAAAATTACGACGACGCCGTCTGTTTATATATCGACGGCGTGCAGGTGCTCTACGATACGCAGTGGAACGTTCAGACCTCGGGCACGTACACTCTGACGCCGGGGCTCCATTCATTTGAATTGCGCCTGGGCGGCAACGGCATTCCCAACGGACCCAACGGCACGGGCGTGAACGGCACCGGACTGGGAGTGGCTTACAGCACCAACGGCGGCGCCACTTATCTCGCCCTTACCGATCCAGGCGACGGAAGCCTGTTCAGACTCAGCAACACCAGCGGAGGCTCCATGTCGCCCGCCAGCACGGTTGTCATGTCCTCGAGCACCACACTCGATTTGAACAATTATTCCACAACCGTGGGCGGATTGGCCGATGCGACCGGCACTATCACCGGCCACCGAGTGCTGCTTGGCACGGCTTCGCTGACCACTGGAGGAAACGATTCTTCCAATTCGTTCTCCGGCGTCATCTCCGGCACCGGAGCACTAACCAAGATCGGCACCGGGGTACAGGCCCTCACCGGCTCTAATACGTATTCCGGCGGCACGTTTTTGAATGGCGGATACCTTTCGGTCTTATCATACGCCAATCTCGGCGGGACATCCATTGCGGCGCTCACTTTCAATGGCGGCGGATTGCAGTTCAGAAACTCAACTTTCGATCCCACTACACGCTCGATTACGATCAACTCCGGCGGCGCGTCGTTCGACACCAACGGCTATACGGTCAACTTCAATAATGCCTTGTCGGGCACGGGCGGAATTACAAAAGCCGGGTCCGGAACGCTCGTTTATAAAGCCGTCAATTCTTACTCGGGCAACACCGCCATTACCGCCGGCACTTTGAAAACCCAGATAACCAATGCCATTCCCGGCGGCAGCGGAAACGGCAACGTCTCAATATCCTACGGCGCAACTTTGGACTTGTACGGATACGCCCAAACCATCAACGGCCTGTCGGGACTGGGAACGGTGGACAACACCATTGCTAACTCCATCATCCTGAACGTCGGCGGCAACAACGCCAACAGTACATTCGACGGTAAAATACAAAACACCTCCGGCACAATGGGAATATCCAAAATCGGCAGCGGCACGTTTACCCTTACGGGCATAAACACCTACAGCGGCTCGACTACGATTTCGGCGGGTACTTTGAAACTTGCCTCGCCGGTCACGGTCGCTAATCGCTGGAGTTTCAACAACAGCCTGGCGGATTCCGTGGGCGGCAGCAATGCCGCAATAGTCGATGTGGGCGCAAATAACGTGACGCTTGGGACAACGCAGGCAACCCTGACCGGCGGCGCGAGTACCGCCTCGGACTACATCCGCCTGGGCACAAACCTCCTCCCAAAAACCAACGTGCCCGTCGCCATCGAGCTTTGGGCCACGCCGAAAAGCCTGCAAAACTGGAGCCGCATTTTCGATTTCGGCGCCGACACCAGCGCGAATCTGTTTATGAGTTGGACTCAAGGCACCACCCAAAGCACGGACCGGGTGGAATGGAAGAACAACGGCACTACAAGCACGTCGGACAATACCAACCAGCCATATAATCTGAACACGGAGTACCATATCGTTATGGTGCTCACTCCGCTTGGCGACTCGACAACAGAGGTCAAGTGGTATTCCGCTACGTCGGCAAGCCCCAACCTGGGCTCCGCACGAGGCTCCTTCGTCACCACAATCAACCTGACTAATTTTACCGATAGCGAAGATAATCTCGGCCGCTCTTTTTATTCGTCCGATAACACCGCAAATGCGAGTTACAACGAAGTTCGTATTTGGAGCGGGCCGATGAACTCCAACATCCTCGAAATCCTGCACGATGCCGGCGCCGACGCCAATTTAAGCTCCTTGAACTTAGGCGGCGCCCTTCCCTCGGCTACTGCCGTTAACATCTCCGGCAGCGGTGCAACGCTTGATCTGAATAATTTCGGCCAGACCATAGGATCGCTCGCGGGCGTGACCGGCAGTTCCGTCCTGTTGGGCTCCGCCACCCTCACCCTGGGAGGCAACGGAACCTCCACGACCTTTTCCGGCATAATATCCGGTTCCGGCGGCCTGATTAAAAACGGCGGGGGCGTTTTCACGCTTAAAGGCGCAAACACCTATGCCGGTACGACAACCATCAGCTACGGCGCTATAAAAATAGGCGCCGACAACGTCCTTCCATCCGGCGCCGGAAAAGGAAACGTCGCAATCGCTTCCGGGGCCACCCTCGACCTGGGCGGTTTCAGCCAAATTATCAACGGACTCACGGGCGCCGGAACAGTCGATAACACCGCTTCCGGGAATTCCGTCCTGACTGTTGGGGCGAACGACGCCGGCTCGACGTTCAGCGGAATCGTCAAAAACACTTCCGGCGTCATGTCGCTCATTAAAACCGGCGCCGGCGCGATCATCCTTTCAGGAGCAAACTCATATACCGGCGCGACATCCGTGGCCGGAGGAGTACTGGAAGCCGCAAACGCCTCGGCCTTGGGCACCACGGCGGCCGGCACTTCCGTGCAAAGCGGCGCAAGCCTGCGCATCCTGCAATCCTTGACCATCGCTAATGAATCGCTTTCCTTAAGCGGCACGGGCGCGGGCAGCGGCGCCCTGCACGTCGGCCCTAGCGCGGTCGTCAGTTACGGCGGCGCGATAAACCTGGCCGACAACGCCTCGATCAACGTCGATGCCGGTTCAACGCTAAATTTGACGAACTCACTGGGCATCAGCGGATCGAGCAAGGATCTGACCTTCGTCACCGCCGCCGGGGCAAACGCCGTCCTGAGCGGCAGTTTGGATCTGGGCGACGGCGACTTGAACAAAAACGGCAGCGGCGCACTGATCATCAGTGGAGACATACTCTCGGTAGCCACCGCGACCATCGCGGACGGTTCCTTGCAGGTAAATTCCCTGTCGGCATCCATCGATGATATCACCGGCAGCGGCGATTTGATCGTCGGCAACGGCTCCACGGCCGCGACGCTCACGGCCGATTCAATCGTGGTAGACACATTGTCTATCGGCGCCGGCAGCTCATCGTCCGGCACCGTGCAATCGGTGCCCGAACCGTCGAGCGTCCTGTTGCTAAGCCTTGCCGCCGTGACGCTGTTGGGCCTCCGCTTTTCACTGCTTAAGGTATCCGCTATATCCTGAAATCACGGATGAAAGCACCAATAGCGCCAATCCCAGCGCCAACAGGGTTTTGGTCCGGGAGCTGGTGTTTTTCCATTCGCCCAAAATTATGCCCAACATCGAGCTAAAAAGTATCGCGCTTGCCATCAGCACCGCCCAGCCGATATATGTTAATTTACCCATGGCTGAGACACCCGTCTTTAAGCATATAAACTGTGAACACCAGATCGCGCCTGCCACGGCGGCGAAAAACAGGTTGCCTGCAATCGGGGCACCTGATTTAGCGTAATCTCCGATGGACTTGTTTTTTAGATTCAAAAACAAGCACCAACTCCCATTGACTACGAATCCGCCCAAGAGCACCACGGCTAACACGGGCATGCCCCGCCAGGTGTTGCGCGTAACCGGCTCGATCGTAAGCGCGAGTTTTTCGAGTTCTAGTCCAGGCCCGCCTTGCAGTCCAAAATTCATGGCGGCGCTCATCAGGCCAGAGAATATCGCAACAAGAATGCCCTTTTTGAAATTAAACTCGGCTACGGCGGCCTTTTTTTGTTCCTCAGGCAACTCGTTTTCCTTGCTCATGCCGGCAGCGCCTACTAGTACGATGCCGATGAGCGAAACCAGCACGCCGCCCAGCGACGCCATTCCGGCCTGCGTTTTCAGCAATTCCCCAAAATTGCCATTAATGATTGGGGGAACAAGTGTGCCCGCAGCGGAGCACAGTCCGCAGCCTAACGCCAGCCCCAGGCCCACGCCAAGATAGCGGATCATCAATCCCCAAGTCAGCCCGCCGATGCCCCACATCGCCCCGCACAGGAAACAATAACCTAATTGCTGTGGCGGCGAAGCCCTAAGCACCGAAATCACGTTCGGCGATGTTGAGAAAGCCAGCGCCCAGGGCACGATAACCAGGCCCGCCACGGCATAAATCATCCAGTAGCTTTCCCATGCCCAGTTCTTGACCTTTTTAAAGGGCAGGTAAAAAACCGCCCCGGCCAATCCGCCTAAAGTGAAAATCATTATTCCCAGTGCGGGATTGGCGACAATATCCGCGGTTTGAGCAAACAATGGCATAACGGCTCCTTCCCAATTTTGAATTATGATTTGATATTTGACCCGCGAACAACCTATGTTGGGGCAGCAGTTTAACTGCTGCCCCAACATAGTTCAATGCGCGACTGCCGGTCGCGGCTTTATGGGTTCATTAACGTTTCGACAATACGTCCTTCTCGTACTTCTTCACTACGTCCAGCCAGGCCCGTCCGGGTGGGACGTTCGATTTCAGGCAATAGTAATCCCACACCGCGCCTAAGGGCAGGATTTTCTGTTCTTCCAAAAGTGCCAGCCGGGAGGTGAAATCGCCCTCGGCCTCCACGCGGCGGAGCGTATCGATCGGCTCCAAGAGCGCGGCCAGCAGGGCCTTGAGCATCGAACGCGAACCGATGATCCAGGCCGCCACGCGGTTGATGCTGGCATCGAAATAATCCAGCCCGATGTGCACCCGACCGAGGAAATCGCCCCGGACCAACTCCTGGGCGATGGCCGTCAACTCGTCGGTCAGCGTTACAACGTGGTCGCTGTCCCAGCGCACTCCGCGGCTAACGTGCAGGAGAATCTCGTCCAGCCAGGCCAGCACCGACGAAATCTTGTCCGAGATGACCTCGGTGGGATGGAAATGGCCCGCGTCCAGGCACAACAATTTGCGGTTGCGGACCGCGTAGCCCAGGTAAAACTCGTGCGATCCGACCACGTAGCTCTCCGAACCGATGCCGAACAGCTTGCTCTCCACCGCATCGAGATTCAACTTCGGATCGATCGGCTCGGCGAAAAGCGCGTCCAGCGATTCGGCCAGGCGCATCCGCGGGCCCTTGCGGTCCACGGGCGTGTCTTTCAGTCCGTCCGGAATCCAGACGTTGGTCACGCACGGCGACTTCAATTCCTTGCCGATGGCCGCTCCTATCCGCCGGCAGGCGATGCCGTGCTCGATCCAAAAACGCCGTATGCCCGCGTCCGGGTGCGCGAGCGTGAACCCGTTGGCGGCCTTGGGATGGGAAAAAAACGTGGGATTGAAATCCATGCCCATCCGCTTGGCCTTGGCCCACTCGATCCAATTGCGAAAATGTTCGGGCCGCATCTCGTCGCGGTCCACGCGCCGGCCGCCGGTTTCGGCGTAACAGGCGTGGAGGTTCAGGCGGTGCGTGCCGGGAATCAGCGACAGGGCGGTATCCAAGTCGGCCCGCAACTCGTTGGGCGTGCGGGCCTTGCCCGGATAATTCCCGGTAACGGCCAGTCCGCCGCCCAGTTCCTGGCCGGCGTTTTCAAATCCGCCCACGTCGTCGCCCTGCCAGCAGTGCAGCGAAACGGCAATGCCCGCCAAACGCCGCAATGCCCCGTCAACGTCCACGCCCCAGTCGGCATACAATTGCCGGGCCGAATTAAAGGCCCCCTCGATGTGTTTGCTCGATTCTGACATAATGCCTCGCTTTTTATATTAGACAAGTAATTTTGGGATATTGGTTGGGATCTAAAGAAAACCGCATCCGCAATAAGATTTTTACACAATGAACGTAGATTTTGCACTACCCCGGCGAAGTTTGCAAGCACCCATTCTTAAAAAACGGTAAGACTTCAGCCATTTGCAGTCCCGAAAGGACGTAAATTCACCCAGCCCAGGGCAATGCCCTCGTTGTTACACACAAGTTGCTGGATAAACGACCGAGAGGGCCGTTTACGGTCCTTTTCCGCATCGCGGTATTAGGCCCGGCGTTTACGCCGGGTAAGGAAGACGTCCCGACATGTCGTTTTCGGTCAGCCCCGTTCACGGGGCTCCTGCTCAGGTCGGCCCAACGGGCCAATCGTTTCCTTTTTCCTATTCTTATTGATCCTTTTCCGCCTTCGCCCCGCCGCCGGTCGCCTTTTTTTCCAGTTCTTCGGCCCGTTGTTGATCCAGCTCGGCCCTTACATTCTCCTTTAACAGCCGATAGGCTTCGGCGCGGTTGCGAAAGGCGGCCGGATCGGAAGGATCGAGGCGGATCGAGACCGTCAACTCCTTCACCGCTTCGGAGTACTGGCCTAATTGTATCCGGCAGCGCCCGAGCCAGAGGTGGATCTCGGCGTTCTCCGTCTTGCCTTCCGATTCGGCGCGCATCTCGGTTAGAAGTTGAATCGCCGTGTCGTATTGCCGCTCGCGCCAGTAGTGCTCCACCGTGGCCCAGTCGTGATCGCGGGCGTAAGGCCGCCAGGGATAAGCTGTTTTATCGGTAAAAAACTTAAGCGCATCGTCGGGCTGGACCCACCAGACCGCATACCACAGAGCCGGGTCGGTGGGCAGTTTTTTCCGCGCCGCAAAGGGAAGAAAAACCTGCACGTAAAACGCCCGGATTTGCTGCGCAGTCAGCATCTCGTACTTCAAA